>CAYLNA010000143.1:0-5046 GCA_964384665.1 uncultured Desulfovibrionaceae bacterium
TCTCGTAATCGACCTTGTCCAAGTGATAAATGTCGAAAGTCATGCTCAATCCTCACTGTTTGTTTATTAAATTGCGAACATTGGCGGCTACGCGGTGAGATGCAATTCCTGCAAGGCTTCCAAAAACCTCGCGTGCAGGTTGCATTTGCCGCGCGTGCCTTCCCAGCGGCGGACGGTGGCCGGGCTGGCGCTGATGCGGGCGGCGAATTCGTCCACGGTCAGGTTTAGGTTGCGCCGTAATTTCCTGATGTTCGAACCCGTGGGGCTGAAGGGCTTGGGCGCGGGTTTGGTTTCGGTCGGCTTGGATGTGGATGCGGGAGGCGTTGCGGGCGTGGTCGTGGACGGGCGGGGGGTCGAGGCGGCCTTGGCTGGTTTGGCTGAGGTCGTGGTCTGGCGCGGTGCGGGCTTGGTCGGTGCGGGCCGGGTCGGTTTGGCCGTGGCCGGGCTGATTTTTTGGGTCGGCGCGGGAGCCAGATCCAGGTCGATGCCGAACAGGTCGCCCAGGTCCGCGTCGGCCAGGGTATCCGAACGGGAGGCGTCGCCGTCCATCAGATTGATGGGCGCGGTGATCAGTTCCTGGGCGTCCACGCCGCGCAGGGTGAAGAGCAGGCCGGGGTCCGTGTCCAGGCGATGGCCCACGCCGTAGAGCACGGCGGCTACGTGTTTGCACATGGTGGCCCAGTCCGGACAGGAACAGTCGAGCTTGATCTCGCCGGGCAGGGGAAAGAGTCCGTCCGTGCGGTGGGCGACCACGGCCATGACCTCGGCCGAGAGCTTGCCCTGGAGCAGTTCGAGCAGGGAGCCGACCTGGCCCGTACACCGGCTCTTGATGGCCGCCCATTTGGCCGGGGCCAGTTTGGCGATGGTGATGCGCACTTTGTACAGCTCCGATCCGCTGACCATGGCCAGGATTTCGCCTTCCCGGATTTCCAGATGGCAGACCGACCCGTTGCGGACATAGGTCCGGCCGCGCGGCAGGCGATTTTCGTAATCGGAAAAGGATTCCAGGTGCTCGCACCAGCCCTTGCCCCAGAAACTGCGCGCGATGGTCCGGCCCTCGATTTCCACGGGCATGACGCACTGGCCTTTTTTGCGCAGTTTTTCCATTTCCTTTGTGGCGTTGGCCCGGCGCTGGGCCACGGGCACATAGGGCGACCATTTCCAAGATGACATCGTGTTCCTCCTTACTGGGTCGCGACTCTGGACAGGTCGAGGCGGACCAGATCGAGCAGCTCTGTGTCGGACAGTTCCGTCAGCCGGATTTCTTCGTCGGAGCCGAGGATGTCTTCGGCCAACTGTTTTTTCGCGGTGATCATGAGGTCGATTTTTTCCTCGATGGTTCCCGTGGTCACGAATTTGTGCACGAGCACGTTCTTGTGCTGGCCGATGCGGAAACAGCGGTCCGTGGCCTGGTTTTCCACGGCCGGGTTCCACCACCGGTCGAAATGGATGACGTGGGAGGCGGCAGTCAGGTTCAGGCCCGTGCCGCCGGCCTTGAGGGACAGGACGAAAAAGGGCGGCCCGTCCTCGCCCTGGAATTCCCGGACCAGGTCCGCGCGCTTGGCGATGGCCGTGCTTCCGTGCAGGACTAGACCGGGGCGGCCGAAGATGGCGGCCAGGTGGTCGTGCAGGGCCGGGATGATTTCCCGGAACTGGGTGAAGACAAGGGCCTTTTCCTGGCGTTCGGCCAATTCCTGGGCGATCTCGGTCAGGCGGACGAACTTGCCGCTCTTGTCCGGCGCGAAATCGTCCTGGCCCGTGAACTGGGCCGGGTGGTTGCAGATCTGTTTCAGGCGCATCAGGCTTTGCAGGACGAGGCCCCGCCGGGCCATGGGGTCCATGCTCGGAGCCTTGTCCAGGGCCTGTTTCATGGCTCGGACCACCAGTTCATAGTGTTTGATCTGGTCCCGGCTCAGGCCGCAGTAGCGCACGGTCTCGGTCTTGTCCGGCAGGTCGGCGATGATGGATTTGTCCGTCTTCAGGCGGCGCAGGATGTACGGCGCGACCAGCTTGCGCAGGGGGCCCAGGGGGTTGGGCCTGTCTGCGGTATCCTTGAGGAAGCGCTTGAACTGCGCGGCCGTGCCGAGCAGACCGGGATTCAGGAAATCGAACAGGGACCATAGATCGCCGATCCGGTTTTCCACGGGCGTTCCGGTCAGGGCGACGCGGGCCTTGGCCTTGAGCCGCCGCACGGCCTTGCTCTGCTTGGTGGAGTGGTTCTTGATGGCCTGGGCTTCGTCCAGGATGACCAGACGCCAGTTCTGCTCGGCCAGCCACGGGGTGCGGTCGATCAGGGAATAGGTGGTCACGACCAGATCGAACCCGGCGATGCCGCGCGCCGGATCTTCGGCCAGATCGTCCAGGTCCTGCTTGGGCGTCTCGGCCGGATGGACGAAGAGCAGGCGCAGTTTCGGGGCGAAGCGCCGGGCCTCGGCCCGCCAGTTGCCCAAAAGCGAGGCCGGAAGCACCAAGAGGGACGGACCCGCGTTCTGGGTCTGGAGACGGTCGAGCACGGTCAGCACCTGCAGGGTCTTGCCCAGCCCCATGTCGTCGGCCAGACAGGCTCCCAAACCCAGAATGGACAGAAAATACAGCCAGGCCGCGCCATCAAGCTGGTAGGGACGCAGGGACGCGGTGATGCCGACGGCCAGGGGTTTTTCCAGCCGACGCGGATGACGCAGCCCGTCCAGAACCTCGCGCAGGGCCTGACCGCTGACGACGTCGCTCCAGTTCCGCTCTTCCTCGGCCTCGGGCTGGTCGCGCAGATCGACTCCGGTTCCGGCCAGCAGGCGCATGGCCTGGATGAAGGACAAACCGTCGCCCGCCTCCCGCTCCACGTTTCTCCAATGCTCCAGGGCTTGGCGCAGGCGTTCATGGTCCACCTCGACCCAGGTCCCCTTGAACAGCACCAGTCCGTCCTCGCCTTCGAGCAGGGCCTGCAGGTCCTTGGCCGAAAGGGGCGCTCCGTCCAGGGTCACGTTGACCCGGAAGTCGAGCATGGAGTCAACGCCAAGCGTGGGGCGCTTGGTTTCGCCGATGACCACCCCGACCTTGGGCCGGGGCCGCTTTTTCCACCAATCCGGCACGCGCACCACCAGACCGCTGTCTTCCAGGAGCGGAATGGAGCGCAGCAGCGTGTGGGCGCGCCCGGTCGTCCACGCCATGGGCCGGTAGATGTCACCGTTCTCGACCATGGCCCGGACCCAGTCGCAGCGCGTGGCCGCCTCCTGGATGGGCGTGAGCAGCTTGACCAGGGCCGCCTTGTTCCGGGTCCCGCCATACAGTTCCAGGGCCTTGCGCAGGGGCAGGTGACGGATCTGGCCGTCCGGACCAACGCCGGTGGAAAAGCTGGCCATGAAGGCGAAGGGGTGGCGGGGCTCGCGCGGATTTTCGGCCAGATGAAAGCTGACCCGGCCAACGAGGTTCCAGCCCGGCGCGCGTTTGAGCAGGAAATTTTCGACGCCGCCGTCCGTAGCCATGGCTTCCCGGCCCCACGCGGCCAAGCCGGACCACATCGTCTCCAGCGTGTCGGGGCGCAGATATTCCCCGCCGGGCATGGGCGGCGCGCTTTCGATCCAGGCCGCGAACTCGGCGCTGCTCGGCGGCTCCGGAATGGTTTGGTCGTCGCTCAGGTGACAGACGGCGCTCAGGTAGCGCGCGGCCACGCCGGCCCAGAATTTGGCCGCGCCGAGATAGGCTAGGCTGTCGCGGCGCGCGCCGAGGCAAAACAGACCCTCGCGCCAGTCCGCCGCGAAGCGGGCGGCCAGGTCTTGGGCGGCGGGCGTGGCGTCGGCCTCGGCAAGGTCCAGGGCCAGACGGCCGGACGGGGTCAGACGGAGGGTGCTCATGGGCCGGTGGCCTAGCAGCAACGCGGCGAAAAACCAAGCCGGGCCGGGCTGGCGGGCCCGGCGGCCCGCTAGGTGTTACCAGATTTCGCGGTGGATCAGCTCGGGCCGGAAGCGGTCCTTGGCCTCGAAGGTCGCGTCGGGCCAGCCCATGGGAATGAGGGCGAAGGGGATGATGTGCTCGGGAATGGTCAGGAGCTTGCGGAATCCGTCCATGCGGCCCGAGTCCGGAAACACCCCGACCCAGACCGTGCCCAGGCCCAGATCGCGGGCCGCGAGGAGCATGTTCTGGGTGGCGGCGCTTGCGTCCTGATCCCAGAACGCGGGGTATTTTTTGCCGTCCGGATCGCCGCAGACCAGGATGGCCACGGGCGTTTGGCGGACCATGGCGCTGTGCGGATGGAAGTCCGGAATGGCGTCCAGCTTGGCCCGGTCCGTGATGACGATGAAGTGCCAGGGCTGTTGGTTCCCGGCCGAGGGCGCGGCCATGCCGGCCCGGATGACGGTCTCGATCATCTCGGCCGGAACGGGTTTGTCCAGGTATTTGCGGATGCTGCGCCGGGTATGGATGGCGTCGAGAAGCTGCATGGGGGGCCTCCTGGTTGGGGATTGGGTTTGCCACCACGTGGTGGCCGGATCATCGTATCCATCGGCGCGTCCGGTGTGAAGAACCCGGTCCGCGTGGGCGGGTTCAGGCCCTGACCGTCGGACACCCGTTCAGCCCCCGGTCCACGGTGACGACGAAATCCTGGACATTGGTCAGCAGGGTCCGGGCCGAGAGGGAGCCCCGGTTGCCGAGTTTGGTGGTCACCTCGCGGCTGATGTTTTGGCGAAAGGAGAATTTTTCCGGTTGGCCCTTGGGGGGCGTGAACCCCGTCGTGTGCACGAAAATTCCGTCCTCGCCGTTTTCTCCCCGGCCCACGGCCACGAGATCGCCCTGGCGGAGATGACGGAACTCCTTCACGGCGAGAATCTCGCCCTCGCGCACCAGCACGCAGCCCATGCGCGCCTCGGTCGGCAGAATCCAACGGAAGAGGGCGACTGGCCGGTCGCCCCTACATATTTTCCACCTCGAATCCGGTCACGGTGCGGGTCCGGCGGGAAAACTCGATGCCGATGAGATGAATGGGTTGGCCCAGGGCGCGATATTTTTCGGCGTAGTTCCGGGCCTTGATCTGCGTAAGCGCCCGGCCTTCGGGGC
>CAYLNA010000144.1:0-5045 GCA_964384665.1 uncultured Desulfovibrionaceae bacterium
TGGCCGGCTGGCGGATGGACCCGCCGGTGTCCGTGCCGATGGAGGCGAAGCACTGGCCCGCGGCAACGCTGGCCGCCGAGCCGCCGCTGGAGCCGCCTGGCACATGGGCCAGGTTCCAGGGGTTCTTGGTCAGCTTGTAGGCCGAGTTCTCGGTGGACGAACCCATGGCGAACTCGTCCATGTTGGCCTTGCCGAGGATGATGGCCCCGGCGTCCTTCAAGGCCGCGACACAGTGCGCGTCGTAGACGGGCACGAAATTTTCGAGGATTTTCGAGCCGCAGGTGGTCGGCATGCCGATTGTGGTCAGGACGTCCTTGATGATGATCGGCACGCCCCACAAAGGCTTCGCGGGATCGGGGCCGCTTTGGTCCATGGCCGAGGCCTGGGCCAGAGCCTGCTCGCCGGCGACGTGCAGCAGGGCGTCGATGGCCGGTTCGGTCCGGGCGATGCGCTCCAGGCAGGACTGGGTCGCTTCCCGGGCCGAAACCTTTTTGCCGCGCAGAAGATCGCGGATTTCGGTCAATGTGTGGTGAAAGAGCTGAGACATGATGGTCCTTGGTGAGCGGGAGTGAACGGGATGGCGCGGTCTAGACGATGCGGGGGACCACGAAGTATTCGCCGTTGTTTTCCGGCGCGTTGCGCAGGATTTCTTCCCGCGAGAGTTCGGAGCGCACCTCGTCGGCCCGCAGCACGCTGACGTGTTCCACCGGCGTGTACATGGGTTCGACGTTGGAGGTGTCCAGTTCGTTCAGTTTATCCATATACCCCAGGATTTCGTCCATTTGGGCGGCCAACACGCGAGCTTGGTCCGGGCTGATTTCCAGCCGGGCCAGGGCCGCGATGCCCAGGACTTTTTGGGAATCCATTTTCATGTTGATCCTCTATTGCTTCGAGTTTTGGGACTGGGCTCCGCGCGCGTCCCGGGCGGCCTGACGCTCGGCGCGGGCGCCTTGCATCCTGCCGAGATCCGCCTCGATCATGCCGGAGGCCGTGGGTTGGAACAAAAACAAGTCCTGGCTGGCCTTGCCCGAGACCCAGCGCATGGGGGCCATGCTCCAGGACATGCTGCTGGCGGCCGTGTCCAAGGCCTGGTTGAAGGCCTCGGCGGAATCCTGCTTGGTCCCCAGCAGCGCCGTGAAACGGACAAAATCGTAGCCCAGAGCGGCCCACAGGTCGGCCTCGCCCGCGCCGCTTTCGGTCATGGCTTTCTTGAGGGCCAGGGCGGGCTGACTGATGGCGGCCGGGTTCCAGGAACTGGGGAACATGGTCAGGTCGAAATACTGCATTTCCAGGTGCGCGTCGGCCACGTTCTGGGTCCAGAGCTGCGGGCCGAGCAAGAAGAGACGCGTTTCTCCATGATAATGGAAAAGCGGCGCCAACTGCTGCACGGACAGAAGCGAGGTTGGCATGAACACGGCCTGGAAGGGCGGCTCCGGGTTGAGGGCGTTCTTGTCGCCGTTGGCGCCAAGGAGGGCGGCCACGGCCTTGGTCCAGCCCGCGGGGTTGTTCTCGTCGTAGTCGCGGACGGCGGCGATTCGCGCGCCCAGGGCCTTGGCTTCCTCCTGGAAGACCTGGGTCATGGCCGTGCCGAAGCGGTCGTGCGGGTGCAGGATGGCGAAGGCGGTGACGCCCATGTTGACGCCACCCTGGACCACGGCTCGGACCTGGTCCGCCGGGCTGCTGAAAAAGCGCCAGGCCTCCGCGCCCTCGTTTTCGACATTGGGCAGGAAGGTCAGGAAGCGGGTCGAGGTGTGCAGGCCGGCCACGCGGATTTTTTCCCACACGTCCTTGCGCAGGGGGCCGCCGACAAAGGGCGCTCCCCCGACGGCGCGCAGGTCGTCCAGGAAGGTCGGGGATTCCGTGTTGATGAGCTTGATCGCCGGGCCTCCGCTCTGGGTTCGACCTTCCCGCCAGGCGCAGTCCGCGCCGCGGGCGATCTGCCAGCCGACCTTGGAAAAGGGGCCGGACAGGGGCAGGAGCAGAACCAGATTGCGCGGGGCCACGCCCATTTCCTGTTCCAGGGCGCGCAGGTTGGTGGCGAAAAAGTCCTTGTTGGCTAGGTTTCCGCTCCGGACAACGGCGGTCAGGCTGGGCCAGACCGTGTCCCAGGCGGCTTTGTCCGCCTTCAGGCGCTGCATGCCCTGGGACCAGATGACCATGGACCAGGGAAAAACGGCGGGGTCCGCGGCCATGGAGGAATTCAGGATTTTTTGCAGCTCGTCGGGCGGCAGGGAATCGGCCCTGTTCAAGGCCAAGGTTTCGACCGCGCCCTTGGCCGCCGCGTCCGGCGCGGCCCGATGCATGAGGCCCATGGCCTCGAAGGCTTGGTCCCGTCGCGGAATGTCCCAGAAATGGTCCACCAGTTCCGCGCCCGCCGCCTCGCGCGTGGTCCAGTCCAGATCGGTTTGCTTGACCAGGTTGATCAGATAGGAGGTGTAGGCGTCCTGGCCCGTGCGGGCCAGAAGGAGTTGGGCGTTGGCCTGGTTCCAATCCCAGGTGGTGGAGGCGTTCGTGCTTTCCGCTTTCCAGGTTTGCAGGTTCTGCTCGGCCAGATCGTATTCGCCAAGCCGCACCGCGCTGTCGACCGTGTGCTTCCAGGCCTCGCCTCGGCTGGGGTCGCCGGGCTTGGTCGCGGCCAGGTGCTTGCTGTATTTCTGCAAGGCCTGCCGCGGATCGGCCGCCTTGTACCCCGGCAGGGTCGTTCGCGGAGGCGTTTGCGACGGCGAGGACTGGATCACGGTTTTGGGCGCGCAGGCCGCGAGCAGAAGGACCAGGACGAGAGCCGGGGCGAGGAGGGAGCGGAGGCCAATCTTCATGTGCGGTGAGCCTGACCGGATCCAGGCGGGGCTTGGGAACGCGAGTTCCGGTTGATACAAAAAAAGCCTGGCCCACGTCGGGCCAGGCTGTGAATATAGGGACCGGCAATTTGCCGTGTCAATGGGCTTACTTCACTTCGGTGTAATCGGCGTCGACCACGTCGTCGTCATCTTTCTTGGCGCCGCCCTGAGCATGGGCTTCCGGGCCTCCGGCGTGGGTGCCGGCGTCGGTCTTCTGGGCGTAAAGCTTTTCGGCCAGCTTGTGCGAGGCCTGGGCCAGTTCGTCCATGGACTTCTGGATGGCGTCGGCGTCGTCGCTCTGCATGACCTTCTTCAGGGCTTCGGCCTTGGTTTCGATGTCGCTTTTCAGGGCCGCGTCGATGTTCTCACCCAGGTCGCGGATGGATTTTTCCGTGGTGTAGATCAGCGTGTCGGCGCTGTTGCGGACTTCGATCAGCTTCTGCTTCTTCTTGTCCTCCTCGGCGTGGGACTCGGCTTCCTTGACCAGACGGTCGATGTCGGCGTCGCTCAGGCCGCTACTGGCCGTGATGCGGATGGACTGTTCCTTGCCCGTGCCCAGGTCCTTGGCCGAGACGTTGACGATGCCGTTGGCGTCGATGTCGAAGGTCACTTCCACCTGCGGCACGCCGCGCGGAGCGGCCGGGATGCCGGTCAATTCGAAGCGCCCCAGGGTCATGTTGTCCGCGCACATGGGGCGTTCGCCCTGAAGCACGTGGATGGAGACCGAGGGCTGGTTGTCGGCGGCCGTGGTGAAGGTGTTGCTCTTGCGGGTCGGGATGGTCGTGTTGCGGTCGATGAGCTTGGTGAACACGCCGCCCAAGGTCTCGATGCCGAGCGACAGCGGGGTCACGTCCAAAAGCAGCACGTCCTTGACGTCGCCGGCCAGGATGCCGCCCTGGATGGCCGCGCCCATGGACACGACTTCGTCCGGGTTCACGGAGCGGTTGGGCTCCTTGCCGAAGAATTCACCGACCTTTTTCTGCACGAGGGGCATGCGGGTCATGCCGCCGACCAGGATGACCTCGTTGATGTCGCCGGTCTTCAGACCCGCGTCGGCCAGGGCCTTGCGGCAGGGCTCGATGGTGCGGTTGACCAGCGCTTCGCACAGGGATTCCAGCTTGGCGCGGGACAGCTTCATGGTCATGTGCTTGGGACCATTCTGGTCGGCCGTGATGAAGGGCAGGTTGATGTCCGTTTCCATGGAGGTGGACAGGTCCTTTTTGGCCTTTTCCGCCGCTTCCTTCAGGCGCTGCAGGGCCATCTTGTCCTTGGACAGGTCGATGCCGTTGTCCTTTTTGAATTCTTCCACCAAATAGTTGATGATTTCGTGGTCGAAATCCTCGCCGCCGAGGAAGGTGTCGCCGTTGGTGGCGCGGACCTCGACGACGTTGTCGCCGACTTCGAGGATGGAAATATCGAAGGTGCCGCCGCCGAGGTCGAAGACGGCGATCTTTTCATTGGCCTTTTTGTCCGAACCGTAGGCCAGGGAAGCGGCCGTGGGCTCGTTGATGATGCGCTTCACGTCCAGGCCGGCGATGCGGCCGGCGTCCTTGGTCGCCTGGCGCTGGGAGTCGTTGAAGTAGGCCGGGACGGTGATGACGGCTTCGCTGACGGTTTCGCCCAGGTAGGTCTCGGCGTCCTTTTTCAGGCGCTGCAGGATCAGGGCGGAGATTTCCGCCGGGCTGTATTTTTTGTCGCCAATCTGGACGTAGGCGTCGTTGTTGGCGCCGGCCACGATTTTGTAGGGGCTCTTGGCGATCCAGTCCTTGAGCTTGGGATCGTCGAATTGACGGCCCATGAGGCGTTTGACCGCGAACACGGTCTTGTCCGAGTTGGTCACGGCCTGACGCTTGGCGATCTCGCCCACCAGCCGGTCCTGGTCGGTGAAAGCGACGATGGACGGCGTTGTCCGGCCGCCCTCGGGATTGGTGATGCACTTGGCGTCCTTGCCTTCCATGACGTAGACGCAGCTGTTGGTGGTGCCCAAATCTATTCCGATAATCTTGCCCATTGTGGTCTCCTCTCAGGTATTTGGGAAATATCGTAAAAATCGGGCAAAAACTAACGCCTAAAAAATGCTTGTAAAGGGCGGGGTGGACATTTTTTTTGCACAAGGCGAGGATGGGCGGGCCTTTTCGGCGCGAGTTCGCCGTGGGCTGGAGGGCTTCGGGATCAATCCGGCGCGTTACAGCGTTTCCGTTTCCACGC
>CAYLNA010000145.1:0-5039 GCA_964384665.1 uncultured Desulfovibrionaceae bacterium
TTGCCAATGCGGGCGGCGTGAATCCGACTAGGAAACCTCTATCAAGTCGGGTGGTTGGCAGGTGAATGTCCGACGCGGTCCGGGCTTGGAGCCTGGACGTAGCCGAGTGCTTTGGTGGGAAATAGCCTTGCGACGGGTCGGAAAATCCTGCGGAAAAAGGGGGTTAGGGTTGCCTGGAAGTTCGTGATTTTTTTCATTATCTCTTGACACGGGCGGAGCCTCTTGAATACAGATAGGCAATTATTTCGTGTCCGTTTTTCACAATTTCATCTCAACGCGGTAGGAGGAGAGGACTGTGGCAAAATGCAAAAGCTGCGTGGTGTTGCCATTCCTAATCGGTTTGGTGGCATCGATCGTGCTTGGGTGGTGGGGCTTTCCCAAGGTCCTGTACAGTCAGAAAGACCAGCCCATCCGGTTCGATCACGTCGTGCATGTGGATGGTCAGGCAATGGCATGCGAGGATTGCCATGCGTTTCGGGAGAATGGCTCCTTTTCCGGCCTCCCCGCCAGCGCGAATTGTGTCTCGTGTCATGAGGATGTTCAGGGCGAGGATCCCGAGGAGGAGCGCTTCGTCGCCGAGTACATGCGGAAGGAGAAGGAAGTTGACTGGCTGGCTTATCAGACTCAGCCCGACAATGTGTATTTCTCTCATATCGCGCACAAGGACAAGTTCGAGTGTACCGAGTGTCATCATGACATGGCCAAGATGAGCACTCCGCCCGTTTATCATGAAAACAGGCTTTCGGGCTACAGCAAGGACACCATGAAGATGTGGCAGTGCGAAGAATGCCATGCCAAAAATGGCGCCAGCAACGCCTGCTTTGTGTGCCATAAATAAGAGAGGAGTGGATTTACGATGGGACTCGACAGAAGATGCTTTATTTCTCTAGTGGCCGGCGGCGTCGTAGGTAGCCTCTGCACTCCCGTGGTCTGGAAGAGTTTGGACGACGTCTCGATCTGGACCCAGAATTGGCCGTGGATTCCCCGCCTGAACTATGGCGAGGAGGCGAAAGCGCCGGCGATTTGCAAGCTCGGCGCCGATGCCTACGGCATCAAGGTCAAGACCGTGGCCGGAAATCCGGTCGTGGCCGAGGGCAATCCCGATCATCCCCTGAGCCTGGGCGGAATCTGTCCCTTGGGCGCGGCCAGCGTGCAGATGCTCTACAGCCCTTCGCGGGTCAAGAATCCCAAGCTGAAGGACGGCGATAAATTCAAGGACATCAGCTGGGAAGACGCCGAAGCCCTGTTGGCTGACAAGCTCAAGGCCGCCGGCGCCGACGTGGCCATGATCAGCGGCGACGAAACCGGGTCCGTGACGGATGTCCTGGCCGGGGTCGTGGGCAAGGCCGGTTCCGACAAATCTTTTCTCATGCCCGGCGAGAGCGCTCCCGCCGCAGCCGCCTTGGCCATGCTGGGGGGCGACGGCCAGATCGGCTACGACATCGAGGGCGCGAGCTATGTGCTCATGCTCGGGGCCGACGCCCTGGGTTCCTGGGGCAACGTGGCGCGCAACGGCAAGGCCTTCGCCGCCAGCCGCGAGAAGAACGTCAAGTTCATCTACGTTGGTCCGGCCCAGAACGGCACCTCCGCCGTCGCCGACCGCTGGATTCCCTGCGCCGTGGGCACGGAGCCGATTCTGGCCCTGGGCCTGGCCGGCTGTATCGTTGCTGACGGCGTGGCCGCTCCCGCCGACTTCGCCGCGTTCCTCGCGGCGACCTATCCCATCGACAAGGTGGCCGCGTTGACCGGCGTGCCGGCCGACGTGATCAAGGGCCTGGCCAAGGAACTGACCACGGCCGGCAGTCCGCTGGTCCTGACCGCGTCCGAGGCCGGTTTGGGTCTGGGAGCCATGGAAGCCGCCGCCGGCATGTGTCTGAACATGCTGCTGGGCCGCATCAACGTGGCCGGCGGCGTGCGGATTCTGCCCTGGAGCCCGAAAGTCGTCGCGGCCGCCGCGGACATGAAGGCCATCCTGGCCAACGATCTGGTCGCCTACCTGACCGCCATCGCGGACGGCGGCGCCAACGCTCCGGCCCTGCTCCTGGTCCATGCCGCCAACCCGGCTCATGCCCTGCCCAATCTGACCAAGGCGCAGGCCGCCATCGACAAGGCTGGCTTCGTGGTCTCGCTGAGCCCCTTCATGGATGAAACGGCGGCCATGGCCGATCTGATCATGCCCGATTGCTACGCCTTCGAGCGCCTGGACGACGCCTATTCCCCCTATGCTTCCGGCAAGCCCAACTACACCGTGGCTGCGGCCGTCATCAAACCCGTGTTCGACACCAAGCCCGCCGGCGACGTGCTTTTGGCCGTGGCGGCCAAGGCTGGCCTGGACCTGGGCTTCGCCTCCTTCGAGGACGTGGTCAAGGCCAAGGCCGAAGCCCTGGGCGCTGACTACGAGGCCATGATCGCGGGCGCGCCCTGGGTCGCCGAGGAATTCCCGGCCCAGGATCTGGCGCTGTGGACGACGCCGCTGAAGGAAATCCCCGTCGCGAGCGCCGACAAAACCCTGGCCTTGGCGCCGGTCGCGCGGCTGAAGATCGGCAGCGCGAAAATCGCCACGCCGCCCTTTGGCACCAACGCCATCCGCTTCGACGAAATGCTCGGCCAGGATATGTATGTGCTGGTCAACGGCGTCACGGCCAAGAACCTGGGCCTGAAGAAGGACGACGTGGTCAAGCTGGCCGCCGCCGGCGGCGAATGCAAGGCCCGCGTGCGCATCTTCGAGGGCGTGATGAACGATACCGTGGTAGCGCCCTTGGGATTCGGCCACACTGCGTGGGATGATTTTTCCAGAGGCAAGGGAGACAACGTCTGCAAGCTGTTGACCGCCGAGGCCGACGCGTCCGGAACGTCCCGGATTGGCGTGACCCGGGTCACTGTCAGCAAGGCGTAACGGTTCTTGACCACCTGGAGAAAACAAGAGGATATCTACAATGCAAGCAAAAGAATTCAAGGTAAAATGGGGCATGGTCATTGACCTTGACAAATGCACCGGCTGCGGCGCCTGCGCCGTGGCCTGCAAGGCGGAAAACAACCTGCCCCCCGAGGTCGATGCGTCCAACAAGTTGCGCAGCACCGACTGGATGAACATATACGAACTCTCCAACGAGAAGCCCTTTCCGGAGCACGAGGTCGCCTATCTGCCCCGTCCCTGCATGCAGTGCGGCAAGCCGTCCTGCTCCACTGTTTGTCCGGTCGTGGCGACCCTGAAGGACGAGGAGGGTGGCATCGTCAGTCAGGTCTATCCCCGCTGCATCGGCTGCCGGTACTGCATGGCGGCCTGTCCGTACCATGCCCGGTACTTCAACTGGTTCGATCCGATCTGGCCCGAAGGCATGGAAAAGACCCTGACGCCCTATGTTTCGGCCCGGCCGCGTGGCGTGGTCGAAAAATGCACCTTCTGTCATCATCGGTTCATGGCGGCCAAGGAGCAGGCCCGCATGAACGGCGAGGACCCAACGGAACTGCCGGAAAATGCGTACATCCCGGCCTGCGTCGAGATCTGCCCGACCGGAGCCATGAAATTCGGCAACCTGAACAACTCCGAGCACGAAGTCAGCAAGCTGGCGGCCTCGCCGAATGCGTTCCGCCTGTTGGCGAAACTCGGCACCGATCCGCAAGTCTACTACTATTCCAAGCGGGAGTGGGTCAGAAAACTCGGGGATAACTACCTGAAGAATGCCAAGGGGGGCGAACATGTCTGATAGAGCGTACTGGCCCGAAGGGGTGGAACGTTGTTCTGTTGGGAGGTTCCTGGCCTGGTTGGGCGTGATCAGCATCTTCCTCGCCTGGGGCGGATATGGCGCGTTCAAGGTTTTGGGAACGGGCATCGGCGTGACCGGTCTGGACAACTATTTCGGATTCGGTCTGTGGATCACCTTTGACTTGGCGGTCATCGCCCTGGGTGCGGGCGCCTTTTTCTCCGGCTTCCTGCGCTACATTATCCGCATCGATGAACTCAAAAATATCATTAACTTGGCGGTCATCGTCGGGTTTTTGTGTTACTCTGGAGCCATGCTGGTCCTGGTGCTGGACGTGGGTCAGCCCATCCGGGCCTGGTTCGGTTACTGGCATCCCAATGTTCACTCCATGCTGACGGAAGTTATTTTTTGCATCACCTGTTACCTGACAGTGTTGATCATTGAATACGTTCCGCTGATTCTGGAAAACCGCAAGATCAACGAGAATCGTTTCTGCCATCATCTGGCCCACAACTTCCATGTGTACATGCCGCTTTTCGCCGGCATCGGCACGTTCCTGTCCTTCTTTCACCAGGGTTCCCTGGGCGGCATGTACGGAGTGCTCTTCGGTCGTCCGTTCGTGTTCCGCGAAGGCTTCTTCATTTGGCCCTGGACCTTCTTCCTGTTCATCTCTTCGGCCATCGCGTCCGGACCGGGCTTCACCATGCTTTGCGCTACGTTGATGGAAGTCCTGACCGGTCGTAAGCTGGTCAGCTACGAGACCAAGAAGCTGATGGGCAAGATCTCCGGCCTGCTGCTGTGTTTCTATATGTTCTTCAAGATCATCGACACCTATGCCTGGGCCAAGGGCATCCTGCCCGGCATGGGGCTGACCTTTGATCAGATGTACAGCGACGAATACGGCTACGGCACCATCTGGCTGTGGGCCGAACTGATCCTCGGCGGGCTGATTCCGGCCGTGATGCTCATCATTCCGGCCGTGCGGAACAAGCCAGCCCTGCTCTACACTGCTGCCATCCTGGCCGCCGTGGGTGTGACCATCAACCGTTTCGTCTTCACGGTTCAGGCTTTGGCCATTCCGGTCATGCCCTTCGACCGTTGGACGTCCTATGTTCCGAACTGGGCGGAGTGGTCGACCTCGATCATGATCGTGGCCTACGGATTCTTCGTCATGAGTCTGTCCTACCGTTATCTGCCGATCTTCCCCCAGGAAGTGAAGCTGAACAAGTAGGGCGGTCGCGCTCCAGACACGAAGGCCCTTCGGGGCCTTTTTTTATTTCCGCGCGGCCGCGTTGGCGCAAGGAGTGCGCATGGACATGGAACGAAGCCTGGCCC
>CAYLNA010000146.1:0-5013 GCA_964384665.1 uncultured Desulfovibrionaceae bacterium
GCCGCCATCTATCCGGTGGACCCGTGCTGGATCATGGGCCAGATGATGGCCGAATCCTATTTCCATGAATTCGCCATCTCCTCGGCCCTGGCCGTTGGACCCTGCCAGTTCATCTCGACCACGGCCAAAGGCTACGGTCTGGTCTGCGCCGACGCCCGTCTGGCCGATCCGGCCTTGATCCGGCGCGCGGACCTGGACGCGGATCTCGAGCGGAGCACGGAACTGCGCCAGCGCATGCGCAGCCTGCGCGGCAAATACAGCGACCTTTTCAACAAGCCCGAAAAAATTCTGCGCACCCTGCTCGCGGCCCAAGGCGGCGGCGCGGCCCTGCCCAATGTCGCGGAATACGCGCCGGCCTTGGAACTCATGGATCTGATGCAGGCCCAATACAGTCAGGCCCGCAACAACTACCGCCAGTTTCTGGCCGAAAATTTCCAGAACCGCTCCATTTTTAATCCCCAGGACGCGGCTTTTTTCGAACGCTTCGACCAGCGCGTGCTCTACCACCACGCCGTCGACGCCATGGTCCGGATGATGGCCGAAAACCTGCGCTCGCGCAGCGGCAACATCCTGGCCGCCACGGCCGGCTACAACGCTGGGCTGGGCAACACCGATTCTCCCTCGGGCGTGTATTCGGCCTACGGACGCATTCCGGGCTTCAGCGAGACCGTGGACTATGTCAGTAAGATCCTGGTCAACCATTACGAAATCTCCCGCCGCATCTGATCCGCCCCGCGCCGCGCTCTCCGACCACGCGCGGCGCGACGCCCCATAATCGATTTTGGCCTTGTCCTTGCTTTACTCGCTTTCCCTGTCCCGCGCGGCCGGGGGACCCAATATTTTATTCAATTTTGTCATAAAATCCCGGATCGCCACCTGAAAATATGACAATTCTGTCATATAGCCATGACGTCGAAATCCGGAAGCGAACTGCAAAGGGAGTAGCACGCTATGTGTCGATTGTTTGCTCTGACGAGCAGCGAACCGATCTCGCCCATGAATGCCATCCGGGCCTTGGATGTCATGCGCGAAGGGCACGACGGATCGGGAGTGGGGCTCTATCTCTCGGACCTGGGCGGTCCGTTCGAGTCCATGAAACACTGTCCGATCCTGTCCGGTATTTTCACCGCCAGCGGCCTGAAGCGCCTGGACGCCTTCATGGCCGAGTCCGGATTCACCCTCCGCCACGACCTGCCCATCACGCCCAAGGGCGCGATGCCGGTCTGGACGCCCAAGCGGGAAGCCTACGTGGTCCGGGCCTATGACATCCCGGCCTCCTGGGCGGGTCTGACGGACGAGGAAAAGGGACAAGGCTATCTCAAGACCCGTTTGGCCATCAAGCACATGGGCCTGGCGGACGAAAGCATGACCGTCTTTTCCTTCTGGCCGGACACGATCATGATCAAGGAAATCGGCGATCCCCTGCAGGTCGGCGAATACCTGAGCCTGGACCGGCCGGAAATCCACAGCCGCCTGATCCTGGCCCAGGGCCGCCAGAACACCAACTACGCCATCAATCTCTATGCCTGTCATCCCTTCTTCATCGAGGGGATCAGCACCATGACCAACGGCGAGAACACGGCCTTCGTGCCCATCCGCGATTACCTCATGGGCCAGGGCGTGCCCGGCTACGAGGGCTACAACTCCGATTCCGAGGTCTTCACCCACATCCTGCACTACACGATCAAGAAGCTGGGCCTGCCCTTTGAAGCCTACAAGCACATCATCACGCCCCTCAAGGACCACGAACTGGCCGGCCATCCCAACCGGGACTTCCTGGCCAAGCTGAAGCAGATCTGCCGCCGGCTCATCATCGACGGCCCCAACTGCGTCATCGGCTGTCTGCCGGACAAGTCCATGTTCATGGTCCAGGACAGCAAGAAGCTGCGCCCCGGCGTGGTCGGGGGCCGGCCCGGTCTGTACGCGTTCTCGTCCGAGATCTGCGGCCTGGACCTGGCCATTCCCGATCGTGACAAGTCCCTGGATTTTCAACCCATGCATCTTGATTCGGCCATTGTCGGCCCGGACCGTCAGGAGATCACAGTATGTCGGCAAACACAGCCATTAGTCCTTCCCAACTGAGCCTCAAGGACCTGCCCTGGCAGATCGTCTGGAACAAGGACCGCTGCACCCTGTGCGGGCAGTGCGCGGCCGTGTGCCCCATGCAGACCCTGGAGCTGGGGACGTTCCGCAAGCGCAACATCAAGATCACGCCCGGCTTCAAGAACAAGCCGGAAAACGAACATTCCATCTATTACGGCATCCGCCAGCGCACGGCCCCGCAGAAGGCCTGCATCGGCTGCGCGACCTGCACCATGGTCTGTCCCAACGACGCCATCATGCCCGTGCACTCCGACGAAAAGGACAAGCTGCGCTTCCACGTCAACCGCGGCGGCCAGCCCCGGACCCGCGGCGGACGCCGCAACGACAACGACTCGGTCCTGGACCAGATCAAATTCATCCGCATTTCCATGCTGACCGACCCGGCGCTCGATTCCGGCCGACACGAGTTCGATCTGCGCACCCTGATCGGCCGCATCCAGAGCCCGGCCGACGGTCTGGCCACCTTCAAGGAACACGGCTGGGCCCCGCCCGTGCGCGAGATCTATCCGCTCATGATCGGCAGCATGTCCTTTGGCGCGCTCTCGCCGAACATGTGGGAAGGATTGCAGATGGGCGTGGCCTACCTGAACGAGGAGTTGGGCATGCCCGTGCGCATGTGCACCGGCGAGGGCGGATGTCCGCCGCGCCTCTTGCGCTCGCGCTTCCTCAAGTACGTCATCCTGCAGATCGCCTCGGGCTATTTCGGCTGGGACGAGATCATCCACGCCATCCCGCACATGAAGGAAGACCCCTGCGCCATCGAGATCAAGTACGGTCAGGGCGCCAAGCCCGGCGACGGCGGCCTCCTCATGTGGCATAAGGTCAACAAGCTCATCGCGGCCATTCGCGGCGTGCCGGCCGGGGTCAGCCTGCCGAGCCCCCCGACGCACCAGACCCAGTATTCCATCGAGGAATCCGTGGCCAAGATGATCCAGTCCATGTCCATGGCCTGGGGCTTCCGCGTGCCGGTCTATCCGAAAATCTCGGCCACGACCTCGACCAACGCGGTCCTCAACAACCTCTGCCGCAACCCCTACGCCGCCGGTCTGGCCGTGGACGGCGAGGACGGCGGCACCGGCGCGGCCTACAACGTGTCCATGAACCACATGGGCAGCCCCATCGCCTCCAACATCCGCGACGCCTACCAGACCCTGTGCAAGCTGGGCAAACAGAACGAGGTTCCGCTCATCGCCGGCGGCGGCATCGGCAAGAACGGCAATCTGGCCGCCAACGCGGCCGCCCTGATCATGCTCGGAGCCTCGGCCGTACAGATCGGCAAATACGCCATGCAGGCCGCGGCCGGGTGCGTGGGCTCGGAATCGGACCGCTGCAATGTCTGCAACATCGGCGTCTGTCCCAAGGGCATCACCTCCCAGGACCCCCGCGTCTACCGCCGGCTTGACCCGGAAAAGGTGGCCGAACGCTTGGTGGACCTCTATGTCAGTTTCGACACGGAGCTGAAAAAAATCGTCGCCCCCCTGGGCCGGTCCACCTCCCTGCCCATCGGCATGTCCGACGCCCTGGGCATTGCCAACAAGGACGCGGCGGACAGACTGGACATCAAATACGTGGTCTGAGGACGGAGAGAAGCATGCAGAATATACTCATTTCAGGACAGGAAAACGGCGTGCGCCTGGAGTCGCGCATCCTTGAGGAGCGTCTGCAGGACGCCGTCAAGGCCGGCGCGCGCGCCCTGACGGTGGATGCGTGCGGCCAGCACGGCATCGGCGGCCGTCTCTGGGTTTCCCAGCAGGAACCCGTGACCGTGACCGTGACCGGAGCGCCCGGCCAGCGCCTGGGCTCCCTTGGTTTTCCGGGCACGACCATCGAAGTCATGGGACCGGGCTCCGACGACATCGGCTGGCTCAACGCGGGGGCGGAGATCATCGTCCACGGCAACGCCGGCAACGGCATCTGCAACGCCATGGCCCAGGGCAAGGTCTTTATCGCCGGCAATGTCGGGTCGCGCTGCATGACCATGACCAAGCAGAACCCGCGCTTTGCCGCGCCGGAATTGTGGGTGCTGGGCGAGACCGGCGATTATTTCGCCGAGTTCATGGCTGGCGGCGTGGCCGTGGTCTGCGGCGTGGGCGCCCAGGACAACGCCAACGTGCTCGGCTATCGCCCCTGCGTGGGCATGGTCGGCGGTCGGATTTTCTATCGCGGTCAGGAGCAGACCGTGAGCGGCGCCGACGCCACGCACAGCCCGCTTCTCGACGAGGACTGGGCCTGGCTGACGGAGAACCTTGGCCTGTACCTGCAAAAAATCGGCAAGGCCGATCTGTTCGACCTTCTCGCCACCCGCGACCAGTGGCGCTTGGTGCGGGCCAAGACCCCGCACGAAAAGATCACCAAGAAACGCAAATCCATGGCCGATTTCCACGCCCAGATCTGGGACATGGAACTGGGCCGGGGCGGTCTGGTCGGCGACCTGACCGCGGTGGACCGCTCGCCCATCGGTCTCGTCACCACCGGCGAACTGCGCCGCAACGTTCCGGTCTGGGAAAACTGCAAGTACATGCCGCCCTGCCAGGCCAGCTGCCCGTCGGGCATCCCGGTCCAGAAGCGCTGGCAGCTCATCCGCGAGGGCCGCTTGGCCGAGGCCGTGGACCTGTCGCTCGAATACACGCCCTTCCCGGCCACGGTCTGCGGCTATCTCTGCCCCAACCTGTGCATGGACGGCTGCACGCGCGGCCTGGGCAACTTGAAGCCCGTCGACGCCAAGATGCTCGGCAAGGAAGGCATCAACGCCAACCCGCCCATGCTGCCCCTGTCCTCGGACAAGAAGGTCGCGGTCATCGGCGGCGGCCCGGCCGGCATTTCCGTGGCCTGGCAGCTGCGCCTCAAGGGCCACAAGGCCAGTGTCTTTGACATGGACGAAAAGCTCGGCGGCAAGCTCCAGGCCTCCAT
>CAYLNA010000147.1:0-4994 GCA_964384665.1 uncultured Desulfovibrionaceae bacterium
GGCGTAGCTGCCGACATTGACCAACAGCTCTTCCACCACCAGATCCAGCCGGCCGCACAGGTCCGGGTCGAGCCCGGCCCGCGCGGCCTGTTCCCGCACGAAATCCCTGGCCAGCCCCAGGCTTTCCAGGGTGGCCGGGATGCGCAGGGTGACGCCGGCGCTCACCGGCCCTCCAGGGCCTCGTCCAGCGAGGGGTGGACCCGGAACATCTTCATGAATCCGGACACTCGGAAAACCTCGTCGACCATCCCGGTCAGGCCGCAGAAGGCCAGCCCGCCGCCGGCGGCCTTGAGCTTTTTCGCGGCCGAAAGAATGCTGCGCAGGCCGGCCGAACTGATGTACTCCAGCCCACCCAGGTCCGCGATCTGGGCGGATTGTCCCTGACCCAGCAACTCCAGGCAGGCGGCCTCGAAACGGGGCGCGCTGATGGCGTCCATGCGTCCGGCGACGGTCAGGACGGCCGTGGCGTCGATAACTTGGCTTGCGATCTCCATTGAATCATCCTTTGGTTTCAGGTTGGGCCGGGCCTTTGTAGCGCACGGCCAGCATGGTGATGTCGTCGGATTGCTCCGCGCCTTCGGTCCAGTCCGTGAGGGACGCGGCCACGGCGTGGATCAGCTCCGTGGAATCGGCCTCGGGCCGGGCGCTCACGGCGCGCATGAGGCGCGTCTCGGTGTACAAAGCGCCAGCCTCGTCCATGGCCTCGCTGACCCCGTCGGTGAACATGAAGACCGCGTCTCCGGGAGCCAGACGCAGACTGGCGGTGGAGAATTCCACGCCGGGCATGGCTCCGGCCATGGGCTCCTCCAGGCTTTCGATCCAGGCCGGGTCCTGGCCGACCCGCAGCAGCAGGGGCGGATTGTGGCCGGCATTGGCGTATCCCAGTTCGCCGGTGCGCGTGTCCAGGATGGCCAGGAACAGGGTCACGAACATGCAGGACTCGTTGTCCGTCGCCAGATCGTCGTTGATCTTGGACAGGATTTCTCCCGGCGGCAAGCCCCGCTCGGCCACGACCTTGATCAGGGTCTTGGTCACGGCCATGAAAAAGGCGGCCGGAACGCCCTTGCCGGACACGTCGCCGACCAGGAAGCAGAAGCGGTGTTCGTCCACGAAAAAGAGGTCGTAGAGGTCGCCGCCGACCTCCCGCGCGGGCAGGATGGAGGCGAAGACATCCAGCTCGGTCCGGTTCGGGAAGGGCGGAAAGAGCTTGGGCAGGATGCTCATCTGGATGTCATGGGCGATGCGCAGTTCGGACTCGATCCGCTCCTTGGCGGCGGTGGTCGCGGTCAAATTGGCGATATGCTCCTTCAGGGCGCGGCGCATGCGCTCGAAGGACGCGGCCAGATTGCCGATTTCGTCGCCGGGGGCGATGGCGGGCAGGGCCTGGTCCAGATCTCCGCCGGCAATCCCGCCGGCGGCGCGGGTCAGCACGCGCAAGGGCCGGGTGATGGACCCCGACACCACCAGGACCACGCCGGCCAGCACGATGAATCCGGCCACGCCAATGGCGATCATGACGCGGGTGGCCCGGTTGGCCTCGGCCAGCAATTCGTCCTTGGGCAGGACCACGCCCAGGGACCACTGTTCCTCGGGCAGGGGCAGGAAGGCGACATAGGCCGCGCCCACTCCGGGCAGGTCGGAAAACTCGACGAACCCGCTTTTGCCCGCGACCATGTCCCGACCCAGATCGCGCAGGGACGGAAGGCCAAGGTCCTCGGCATGGGTGAAGATGGTCTCGTTCATGATCAGGTTGGGATCGGGATGGGCGATGTAGGCCCCATAACGCGAGAGCAGGAAAACATGGCCCGAGGCCGAGACCCGGACTTCGGCGATCATGCGCTGCAGCCAGTCCAGGGCGATATCGGCCGTGACCACCCCCGCCAGTTGCAGGCCGCGTGGCGTGCGCCGGGAAAAGGGCGCGGAATAGGTGACCATCAGGACCTCGCCGCCGCCTTCGTCGTGATAGGGCTCGGTCCAGACCGGACGGTTCAACTCGCGGGCCAGCTGATACCAGTCCTTGGTGAAATAATTGTAGTCCGCGCCGCCCAGGCTGGTGGACCTGACATGAGCGCCCTGACGATAGGCATAGGGCGCGAAAAAATGACGGCCCCGCTCGAAGGCCTGGGGTTCGAAGGCGATGGCCGAGCCGAAAATGCCGGGGTTGCTGAGCAGCACGCGGCGGCTCAGGCTGAGCAGGACGCCATTGGTCGCGTCCGCGTCCTCCAAGGTCGCGGCCACGGTGTCCGTGACCTTGGCCGTGGCGCGGAATTGGGCGTTGATGCGGTTGGCCGTGGCCTGGGCCAGATGCGTCCCGTTTTCGCGGGCCAGATCAATCATGGTCTGGCGGGACAGGAGGGAGGCGTATCCGACGACCAGGATCAGAATGACGGTGGTGCTGGTCAGGACCAGAACGGACAGGCGGGTGGTAATGTCCAGGCGCTTCATGGCCTCGGCTCCATGACGAAGTCCGCATGGTCCGGCGCGGCGGCGACAAAACCTTGCTGTTCGAGGATGACCGCCGTGCGATCGTAGTCGGCCCGGCTCAGGACCGGGCTCGGGGCCGCCCGCCCCGCCAGGATGATGTCCCGCATCCGGGCCAGCATCCAACGCTGATGGGCGCGGTTGGCCTGGACCTTGTGCTCCTTCATGCGCCGGAGGACCAGATCCAGGGTTTCCTCCGGGTGGGCGAAGGCATAAGCCCACCCCTCCAGGCTGGCCTCGGTCACGGCGCGGGCGACCTCCGGCGTTCGGTCAAAGGTGGAGCGCAAGCAATAAAGTCCGTCCTCGGGGAAATCCAAGTCCAGATCGCGGAAAAAGAAGACCACCATGTCCTTCTCGTCCAAACCGTAGGACATGAGGGTATGGTATTCGTTGTACCACATGGCCGAGACCGCATCGAGGCCGCCGCGCATGAACAGATCCATGGACGGGGCTTGTTCGACGACCTCGATCTCGATGCCCAGACGTTGAAACAACGCCCGGGGCTGGATCTGGAAATCCGGCCCCCACATGCCGACCCGCCGCCCGCGCAGGTCCGCGATCTCGCGGATGCCCGAATCGCGGCGGGCCACGAGCATCAATGCGGACTGGTGCGCGATCTGGCCGATGTGGACCAGATCCAGCGTGGCTTGGCGCTCGATGGCCGTGGACAGGAACATGGTCGCGAACTCGGCCTTGCCCTCGGCCAGATATTGGGACGGGCTGACGTCCGGCCCGCCGGGCAGGATGGTCAGCTCGACCCCGCGCCGGGCATAGAACCCCTTTTCCTCGGCCACGAGATAGCCGGCGAACTGAGCCTGGGGCAGCCAGTGCAGGATCAGGCGCAGGGGTTCGGCCTGGGCCGGACCGTGGGCGAGGAGAAAGAGGGCGATCAGAACGAATGTTTTCATGAATGGGTTTCCAGACGCAGCAAAAGGTTGCCCGCCACCTGGCGGCGGTAGTCGGCCGTGGCCCGCACGTCTGTGATGGGGCGAACGCTGGCGCGGACCATGTCCGTCGCTTGGCGCAGGGTGTCGGCGTTTGGCTCGCGGCCGGTCAGCCACTGTTCGGCCTCGCCGCAGCGCAGCACCGTGGGGCCGACGCTGCCCAGGGCCAGACGGATGTCCCGGATGCGGCCGCCGTCCAGGCGGAGCACAGCGGCCAGACTGGCCACGCTGATGGCCAAGGCCTGACGTTTGCCGACCTTTTCAAAATGCTGGATCGCGCCCGGCGCGGGGCGAGGAATGCGCACGGCCGCGAGGATTTCCCCCGGTTTCAGGCGGGTTCGTCCGGGGCCGGTGATGAACTCCGCCACGGGCATGGTCCGGACGCCGCCCGCCGAGGCCAGATCCACGGCGGCGTCCAGAACATGCAGGGCCGGCAGGGTGTCTCCGGCCGGAGAGGCGGTGACGATGTTGCCGCCCAGGGTGGCCTGATGCCGGATCAGCGGCGAGCCCAGCACGCGCGCGGCCTGGGCCAGCACGGGCCAGTGGGCGGCCACGGCGGCGGATTCGAGGATTTCGGTCAGGATCGTGGCCGCGCCGATGCGCAGAAAAGAGTCCGTGTCGCTGATGCCGCGCAGTTCCGGGATGCGCTCCAGACAGCAGATGGGACCGGGCACGAGGCCGGCCCTGCGTTTGACCAAAAGGTCCGTGCCGCCGGCCATGATCCGCGTGTCCGGGTCGCGCAGCAGGGGCCAGAGGCCGTCCAGAGACCGGGGCAGATGCACGCTCATGATTCCACCTTGGCCACGGCGTCGAGGATGCGCGTATAGCCCGTGCACCGGCACAGGTTGCCGGACAGCCCCTCGCGGATGTCCTCGCGGCCGGGCTGGGGATTGCGCGCCAGAAGATCCGTGGCGGCCATGATCATGCCCGGCGTGCAGAAGCCGCACTGCACGGCCCCGTGCTCGGCGAAGGCGCGTTGCAGGGGATGGGGCGCTTCCGGGCTGCCCAGGCCTTCGATGGTGGTCAGGTCCTGGCCATCGAGCTGGGCCGCGAGCATCAGGCAGGACAGGCGCGCCCGGCCGTTCACGAGCACGGCGCAGGCCCCGCACTCGCCGCTGCCGCAGCCTTCCTTGGTTCCGGTGAGATGCAGGCGTTCGCGGAGCAGGTCCACGACCCGCTCGTCGCCGCGCACTTCAAGTTCCGTGTCCTGGCCGTTGAGGCGGAAATGAATGATCATGCGTGTTTTCCCGTGTTCAAAAGATCAAGCACCCGTTCCGGGGTCAGGGGCGCGCGCGTCATGTGCACGCCCAGGGCGTCGGACAGGGCCGAGGCCACGGCCGGCAGGGGGCCGTTCAGGCTGATTTCGCCCACGCCCTTTATGCCGAAGGGGCCGGTGTGCTCCAGGGTTTCCACGGTCAGAGACTGCGTGTCCGGCAGATCCAGGCTGGTCGGGATGAGGTAGGTGGACAGATCGCGGGTGCGGAGCTGGCCGTTTTCGGTGACGAAGTCTTCCATCAGGGCGAATCCCAGGCCCTGGGCCACGCCGCCTTCGATCTGCTGGTGAAAATT
>CAYLNA010000148.1:0-4976 GCA_964384665.1 uncultured Desulfovibrionaceae bacterium
TCGCCCAGGGTGCGGATGCCCGAGCCCGCGTCGATGATGATGCGGTCGCCGGCGTTGGTGATGACCTCGATGCAGGTCGTGTTGCCGCCGTAGCGCTGGGTATTGGGCGAGGCCACGGGGATGGAGCCCCTGGTGCCGCGAATGATGACCTTCATGCTTCCTCCTATTTTGCCGTGAATGTCCAGACCCCGTTCCAGTCTTGTGGCGGCGCGGCGCGCAGTTCGTCGCAGCGCCGCGCGTACAGGGCGTATAGCTGGCGACCGGTTTGGGCCTCCAGGGCCGAGAACGCGGTCCTGGCTTCCTCGAAGCGGCCCGCGTCGTAGGCGTCCAGGGCCAGGGCGTGGGCGGCCAGCTCGTGCGCGCGGGTTTGGGCTTCCTCCTGATCCAGCGGGGTCAGGATGCGCACCGGCTGGGCCTTGCCTTTGACCCGGACCTTGTCCAATGCCTGCCAGGCTTGATCCTTTGGGCACAGGGCGCTGGTGTCCTCGCTGACCACGGCGGGCACGCCGTAGACCGGGCAGAGCCCTTCCAGGCGCGAGGCCAGGTTCACGTTGTCCCCGATGGCCGTGTAGGACAAAAGTTCCGACGTGCCCATGTTGCCCACGAACGCCCTGCCCGTGTGTATGCCAATTCCGATGGACAGGGTAAACCCATGTTCGCGCCGCAGTTCGGCGTTGAGTCCGTCCAGGGCCTGGCGCATGCGCCAGGCCGCGCGGACGGCGCGGACGGCGTGGTCCGGCACGTCCAGGGGCGCGTTCCAGAAGGCCATCAGGGCGTCGCCGATGAATTTGTCCAGGGTGCCCTGATCGTCGCGGACGATGCTGGTCATGGGCGTGAAATAGCGGTTCAGCAGGGTCACGACCTGTTCCGGGGCGAGGCGTTCGGACAGGCTCGTGAAGCCCCGGATATCCGAGAAGAGCACGGAGATGACGCGTTCCTCGCCGGCCAGGGCGACGTCCGCGCGGCCGCTGTCGACGATGCGGCCGACGATTTCCGGCGCGACATAGCGGCTGAAGGCTTTGTGGATGGCGCGTTTCTGCCGTTCCTCCTGCCAGAAGCGCAGACCGAGCAGGACGACGCCCGTTCCGAGCATGGTCAGCAGGGGATACAGCGGCGACAGGAACAGCCCGTGACGGAACAGCGTCAGCCCGCCGGTCCAGCCTCCCCAGGTCATGGCCGCAGCCAGGGGCGTGTAGACGCGGGCCGAGGCCCGGCCAAAGGCCAGGGTTCCAAGGACGCCGCTCAGGAGAATGGCCAGGGTTTGCGCGCCCGGCGTCCAGGCCGGAATGGTCAGAAATCGTTTGGAGATGATGGCGTCGACCACCGCGGCGTGGGTTTCCATGCCCGGATAGTGCGGGTCAAACGGCGTGGCCCGGATATCGCGCAGGCCCGTGGCCGAGGAGCCGATGAAGACGATGCGTCCGCGCAGGCGTTCGGCCGGGACCGCGCCGTCGAGGATGTCCATGGCGCTGAAGGTCGGGTATGTTCCCGCTCCTCCCCGAAAAAGAACCGGCATGGTCCCGTCCGGGGAGATGGGAATGGCGTGCGGGCCGCGGTCGATGCGTTCCGGCCCGTCCGGTCCGTCATGGAGAACGAGGGTGTCCGCGCCCTCGGCCAGCATCAGGGTGCGCAGGGCGAGACTGGCGTGGACGGATCCGGCGGCGCTCAGCAGAAGGGGCACGCGACGCACCAGACCGTCCTGGTCCGGGCTGGCGTTGAAGAACGCGACCGGAGCTTTTCGGACAAAGGCTGGCAGCGGAAGGGACACGGAGCGGGCGGCGGGCAGGGCTTCCACGGCGGACCGGTCCCCCGGATGGCTCAGTTCGGCGATGGCCGGACCGGGCACGTCCGCGCCCGGAGTTCCGATATCGGCGTCGAAACGGAAGTAGCAGCCCAGCACCACGGGATTCTGGTCCAGGACATGGGTGAAGATCGCGTCGTTGTCCTCGATTTCCGGCGGCAGGCCCTGGAAGCGGATGTCCAGGCCGAAGTCGAGGCGCAACCGGTCCCGCATCAGGACCGGCGAGGTCCGATCCGCCTCGGCCAGCAGGATGTCCAGGCCCACGGCCGCCACCCCGGCCTGACCCAGCCGGTCCACCAGGGCGGCCAGACGATAGCGCGGCCAGGGCCATTGCCCGTGACGGGCCAGGCTTTTTTCGTCGATGTCGACAAGAACGGGAATGGCGGACGGACTGCCTGGTTCGAGCCGGGTCAGATAGGCGTCGTGGACGGCGAGGTCGAGCTGCTTGAGAAAGACGGGCTGGACGACATAGAGCAGCATCATGCCCAGGGTCAGGCCCAGGCCGGCATACCACGTTGTCCAGCGCTGTGACATGCCGGCCTCCTTGAGGTCAGAAGCTCCAGGCCACGCCCGTGCTGATGACGTGACGGTCGTAGTCGTAAATGTCCGTGTTGGAGTTGTACAAGGTGTAGCGGTAACCGGCTTCGAGGCTGAATGTTTCGGTCAGGTGATGGCTCAGCCCGATGCCCGTGTACAGCTTGTCGTCCTTGCGCTCCTTGTCGATGGCCGCCAGGGCGGGCTCCGGGAAGTCTTCCTGATTGAAGATGGCGAAGAGGTCCGCCTCGGAGTCCAGGGGCAGGGTCAGACGGAGTCGGGCCGAGGCCTCCCAGGCCTTGCTGTTGTAGCGGCTGGTCGTGGCGTGGTTGGCGATGACCCGGCCTCCGACTTCCAGGCTGTGGTCGTCTTCTCCGAAGCGGAAGCGAACATACTGCCCGACCCATTTGCGGGAGCCGACCCGACCGCCGCACGTGTAATCCCTGGCCGTCAGTTCGCCCCTCGTCACAAGCTGGAGGTCCGGCGTGAGATTGTAGACCAGCAGACCTTCCAGGCCGGCGGTCGAGACGAGTTCATTGGCGTCGGAGCGCACTTCCTCGCCCTTGGCCCTGATTTCCGCGCCCCAATCGGCGGTATCGTATCCGAAACCGGCGGCGAGGCGGCCCCAGGTGATGGCGTCCGTCTCGCCGAAGTTCAGCGTCTGGGACCCGGCCAGATCGGCCACCAGCACCCAGGGGCTGTCGGCCGCGATGCGGCGGTGAAGATCCAGGCGGCCCTCGGCGTAAGCGCCCATGGCGTCCTTGGCATCCTCGTCGGCGTTGATCCTGATCACATACTCTTCCACCGGGACGTCCCGTTTGTCCGGACCAAGCGTGATGTTGCTGTCGTACTGCACGCCCATGCCGACCCGTCCGTGCGTCACGAGCAGACCGTCCGGGTCCGGCGCGGCCGCCTTTGGACTGATCCCGTCCGCCGCCTCTTCTTCCAGACGGGCGGCGTCCTCGTTGCCGAGAAGTCTGTAGACCCCGGCCAGTTCGCGGCGCAGTTCGGCGTTGTCGGGATAGCGGCGGGTCAGGATTTCATAGGCCGGCAGGGCCCTGTCATGCCGCCCGGCCAGCGTGGCCGAGCGGGCCAGACCGAGCAGGACTTCGTCGTCGGACGGCGCTTGCCGCCACAGTTCCATGTAGGCGGCATAGGCGTCGGGGCCTTGATTGGCATCGAGCAGGGCTTGGGCTTCTTTCCTGCCCGCCTGGACGGTCAGCGGCACCAGGGCGATCAGCACGCCCGCGATCAGCAGGCGGATCGGCAGCCTGGGCCGGATGGTCTTCACGGAATTTGGCATGGGGCACTCCTGCGTGGAAAATCAGGGTTTGGTCCGTCAATCGGGCATGAGACCACGTTGCGTGTCTCCGTAGATCAACAATTCAGGGCGCGGAAGGACTCGCGTCCTAGTTGGGCGGCTCACGCTGGAGGTCCTGGTCCCGAACCGTTTCCATGCCCTGCTGGGGCAGCTCGTGCATGGGGGGAAAATCCTGCCCTTGAAGAGCCGATCCGGGGGCGGGCCGGGCCGACAGGGTGGCCTCGATTCCGCGCGTCCGTTCCTCCCGCGTCATGGGCCGTGGAGCCCGCGGCGTGGGCTGGCCCGGCCGCAGATCGATGCCCATCAGGGATTGTTCGATGGTTACGATGACCCCATCGAGGCCCTTGATCCAGACCGTGTGTCCCGGTCCGAGATATTCGACGAAGTGGCGTTCCTGGTCCGGCGTGACATCGTGTTGGGTGATGGTGCCCCGGATGCCGATCACGGCCAGGGGCGAGGAGAGCTTGAAGGCTTCCGGGTTCTGTTCCACGATCTTGCCGCTGACGACGCGGGCCACGCCCTGGACCAGGCGCATGCCCAGGGCCGGAGTTTGCCCGCCGTAGGCGAAGTCCTCGACGCGCACCGTGGCCGACGGGCCCAGGGACAGGATGGTGTCGTCCTCGAAGAGCACGCTCAGGCGGCTCCCGGCGTCCGTGATCACGGTGTCGCGGGCCTGGATTTCGGCCTTCAGGGCCAAGGTCCTGCGTTGGCCCGCGCCTTCGGCCCAGGCCTGTCCTTCCAGGGCGGTGACGATCCCCGCGCGGTCGGCGGCCCAGACGGGCGCGCCCGGCAGGATGCACAGCCAGCACAATACGATGAGTCCGATACGGCCAATGTTCACGATACGCTCCTTGGTTGTGGCGTGGCGGGGACGAATCAACGCGCGCTTGTCGTGGCGCGTGGACGCGATTGGATCCCCCATGAATGCACGGATGTGTAGCATGGCCGGGCGTCGTTAGGAATCGTAAAGTCGCGGCCTGGATCGAAATGGGCGCGCCTTCTGTCGCGGAATCAATTCTGGAATCAGGGCGGTTCTTCCGTCTCGCGGACGCTTGACTCCCCGGACTGCTCTGCTAGCGTGCCGCGATTCTCAAGGAGTGGCCGTGCCTGCTTTCCGCTTTCCAAAAAATCTGCCCCGCGCCGTCTTTCATCATCCGCTTTTCAAGCTCGTCGGGCTCATTCTGGTCGTGCTTTTGGGCAGCGCGTGCGGTTACTACTATTTCGAGGTTCATGCCGGCGGCAGGGCCATGAGCCTGTTCGACGCTTTTTGGTGGGCCGTGGTCACTCTGACCACGGTCGGCTACGGGGACATCGTGCCGG
>CAYLNA010000149.1:0-2503 GCA_964384665.1 uncultured Desulfovibrionaceae bacterium
AGGACACCGGCCTTTCACGCCGATAACAGGGGTTCAAATCCCCTTGGGGACGCCACCTAGCAACAAACGGGAGTCATCCCGTCCCTTCCGGAGGTTCCGGAAATACATCACTCCAAGCCCTGGGCATCCGCCTGGGGCTTTTTGCGTTCAGATCGATCCGATCTCACCCGGCTTTGTGCGCTCCAACGAGCGCCCCCTCATGATTCAGGAAAGCCCGTGTCCGTGTAGCGCCCGAGCACGGCGCGCAGCCGCCGCACATCGAGGGGCTTGGCCAGATACTCGTTCATGCCGGCTCCCAGGAACGCCTCCTCGTCTCCAGCCATGGCATAGGCGGTCATGGCGATGATCGGCACGTCCTTGCGATCCGCTCCGGCATCGCCCGCCCGAATCCGCTTGGTCGCGGCCACCCCGTCCAAGACCGGCATCTGCACGTCCATGCAGACTACGTCAAAATGCTCGCGGGCCAACAACTCCAAGCCTTCCCGACCATCGCGAGCCACGGCGACCGACTGGCCGAGCTTCTCCAACAGCGCCACTCCGAGATGACGGCTGACCTCGTCGTCCTCGACAAAAAGAATCCGCCGCCGAGCAAGAGGGGCCAGGCTGCCCGGCTCTTGCCTGGGCGCGGCCCCCGGATTTTCCGGCACGCGAAAAGGCAGGCTGAAATACAGGGCCGCGCCCTGCCCCACGGCGCTCTCCACCGAAAGTTCGCCGCCCATGAGGCCCACGAGACGACGCACGATGGCCAAGCCCAGACCAGCGCCCTGATATTTCCGGGTATAGGACGATTCCGCCTGCACGAACGGCTCGAAAAGCTCCTCCAGGCGGTCCTCGGCGATGCCGATGCCCGTGTCCGTAACGGAAAAAAGCACGTGTTGGCGCGCGCCGCCCTGGCCGACCGGGCAGGCGTGGACCTCGACCCGCCCCCGATCCGTGAACTTGATGGCGTTGCCAACCAGATTGAAAAGGACCTGCCGCAGGCGGGTCGCGTCGCCAAGCACGCGGCCAGGAAGGCGCGGGTCGATCTCGAAGCGCAACTCCAGATCTTGATGCTGGGCGGGAATGGCGAAAAGGTCGAGGACCGAGGACCGAATGTCCTCCAGGCTGAATTCGTCCTCGCGCAGGAGCATGCGGCCAGCCTCGATCCGAGACAGATCGAGAATGTCGGTCAGCAGGCGGGTCAGACGCGAGGACGAGGTCAACGCGGCCCCGACGTAGCGGCGCTGCTCCTCGCCCAGATCGGTCATTTCGAGGACCTGCAGCATACCCGTGACCCCGTTGAGCGGGGTTCGAATTTCGTGGCTCATGTTCGCCAAAAACTCGGACTTGGCCTTGTTGGCTGTCTCGGCCTGGTTCTTGGCGACCAGCAGAGCGCCCTCGATCCGCTTGCGGGCGGTGATGGGCATGGCGCTGCCGAGCAAGCGGCGAATGCGTCCATCCTCGGCGAACAGCGGAGTGATCCGGACCAACCACCATTCGTCCCGAGCAGCCGTTTCGAGACCCAATTCCCGTTCGATGGTCGCGCGCAGCCGCACGCAATCCCATCCCATGGTCACGAACCGCCGCACAAAATCAGGCGGCAGGCACGACGCCAGATCCTCAAGGCGAATGCCAAGCAGCGTCTCCCGCGCGCATCCCAGAAATTCGACCATGACCGGATTGACGCTGGCCAGGGTGAACCCGCCATCCGGAACCACGTCGAGCACGAACACGGCCGTGGGGCTGTTGTCGTGGAGCGATTGCAAAAACTGCTCGCTCTCCCGCAGCCGCGCGTCGGCCTGCCGCTGGGCGTGCTCAGATTTTCGCCGAAATATTTCCTGGCGCAGCAGAACGCCGAATCCGAAGCAGATAAAACCGGAACCCGCGATCCAAATCAGCAAATACCGACGCAGGGTGCCCGCCTCCATCTGCCGCACGACCTCCGCGTAGCGCGACATGGGCACGACAACACTGATGCCGCCCCGGACCTGCCCCTCCACATAGCCCTGTTCGGCATGACATTTCAGACAGGATTTCTCCGTGATCAAGGCCCGCATGTAGCGCATGACCGGCACGGAAGTGGTGGAGTCCAGTTCGCGCCATTCAAGCCGATTCGGATCCAGCACGGCCAAGGCCCGCGCCTCCCAGGGCGCGGGCGTGTTGATCGGATGCAGCGGGTCGAGACTGGTGATGCGGCACTCCACCCCCGAGTCCTCGCGGGCGAGGGTGTGCACCATGCGCGTCATGTAGGCGGGATTGATCAGGGTCAAAGCCTTGCCGCCAGTGGTGCGCACGTCGCGCTCCGGCACGCGGAGATAGGGATTGGGTTGCAGGAAGGGCGTCACTTCGGCGTAGACTCCACCAAGGCGGGAGGCCCAGCGCCTATAGGTAAAATCTTTTTCAAACGAAGCCCTGGCCTCGATCACTGCCAAATTGCTCATCTCGGCGCGGTCGCTCATGACGGCTTGTCCGTACAGAAAAGCGATAAACACGCTCCACGCACACAGGGTCCCGCCGCTCATGA
>CAYLNA010000149.1:2603-4934 GCA_964384665.1 uncultured Desulfovibrionaceae bacterium
GCGCAAAGACCTTTACCAACGCCTCGCCTTGAGCTAGCTTTCACAAAGTTCCGAACAACCCCAGAACCGGCACACTTCACGGAGAGCGCCATGTCGTATCTCCCTTGTGTCGGCTGCGGGTGGTGCTGCCTGACGGATCAGTGCACGGATTCCATGCGCCGCCATGGCTACATGCGCCGTTGCCCGGACCTGTTCTGGGACGAAGCGGCCCGGCGTTATTTCTGTCGGGCCATGATGACGGACACGACTGAAACCGAAACCCGTCACAGCCAACACACCGGGCAAGGGTGTTGCGCTCCGCTCAACGCCTGGCGAAACGACGTACGAAACCGGGACACATGACCACGATCTCCTCCCACGGCACGACACGCGCCGCCACGGACCACGCGCCCACGGAAAACCCTGGCATCCCCTCGCCGCGCCCCATGAGCGGACAGCTCACGGTCCTCGGCATCCTGGTCGCCATTCTCCCGCTCCTCTGCCTGGGCATCCTGATTCTTTTCCACGACGCCGCATACCGCGAAAAATCCACGGCGCTCCTCTCCGAGCGGGTCCTGCGCAACGCCCAGACCCTGGACGCCTTCCTGCGGGAAAAAATCGCCAACCTGCAGCAGGAAGCCGCCACGCCGGTGGAGGATTTGTCAAAAGCGAGCCATCTCCGCGACCGGCTGCACGTCCTGCAGGGCAGCTATCCCGGCGTGTATCTTGGCCTGGAGCTGCTCGACGCCCAGGGCAAGGTCCTGGCCCGGGCCGGACAAAGCGGAGCCGATCATGCCGATGCGGCCTGGCTTCAGTTGGCCTTGGGGCGCCCCTTCGTGCTTGGCCCCCCGCCCTCGGCCCAATCGCCGGAATTTTTCGTCACCGTCCGCATCACCAGCGGCCGCCAGGTCTGGCTCCTGCGCGCCCAACTCGACCCGGGTCAGATCGAGGCCAAAATGCGCGCCTTCCATCCCGGCGGTGCAGGCGGGGCCTTCATTCTCGGTCCGAGCGGCGAGGTCCATGGTCCACCGTCCAGCACGACAGCCCTGTCCGCCGCGACCATCTCCACCCTCGGCCAACAGATTTTTCCGGAAAACAAACCCGTCCTCGTCGAAAGCGCGGACGCCGCCGGAACCATGACCATCCATGCCTGCGCGCCCCTGACAACCATCTCCGGCATCCTCGTCTTTCACCAACCCAAGAAAGCACTCCTGCGGCCCCTGTACATCGCCCGCGCCGTGGCCGGAGCCGTTATCGCGCTCGGCATGGCCGGCATCGTCGTCACGATCACGGCCATGAGCCGACGCATGCAGCAGCGTCTGCGCAAGGCAGAGCTCCTGCAGCAACAGATGCAGCAGCAGGTGGTGGAAGCCGGAAAGCTGGCCGCCATCGGCGAGATGGCCGCCGGCATCGCCCACGAGATCAACAATCCCCTGGCCATCATGATGGAGAACGCGGGCTGGATTCAGGATCTGTTCAAGTCCGAGGAAACGAACGCCGAGGACATGGACGAAATCCAGGCCTCGTTGCGGACCATCGTCACCCAGGGCCACCGCTGCAAGGAGATCACGCACAAGCTGCTGAGCTTCGCCCGCAAGACCGACAGCACGGTCCGCGTGGTGCAGATCAACGCACTGTTGGAAGACATCGCCGGCTTCGCGCGGCAGAAAGCCAAGTACAGCGGCGTGACCATCCAAACCAGCCTGGGTCCGGGCGTCCCGGAAATCAACGCCTCGCCCACGGAAGTGCAGCAGGTCATCCTGAATCTGGTCAACAACGCCATCGACGCCATCAAGCGGGACAACGGGATCGTGCGCATCCAGTCCCGCGTGGACGGCGAGTTCGTCGCCATCGACGTGGCCGACAACGGCGAGGGCATCTCCGCGGAACACCTGGCCCGCATCTTCGAGCCCTTCTTCACCACCAAACCCCAGGGCAAGGGCACGGGCCTGGGACTGGCCATCTGTCGAGACATTGTCGTCGGCATGGGCGGAGCCATATCCGTGGACTCCGTCCCCGGACAGGGATCGACCTTCCACGTCCGCCTCCCAATCCACGCGGCCTGAAACCGCGTCCCCGGCGAGGCGTTTGACTCCCCCGCGCCCGGTCGCTAGAAAAACCGGGCCGTATCATCCAACCCCTCTTCATCGCGGAGAAATCCATGCCAGAGTCCCCGGCCGAAGCTCCAAGCCCAAGCCACGGCGAACTGATCGAGATCCTGATCACGGAGAACCTGCTGACCGCCAAGCAGGCCCAGCACGCGGCCCGACTGCGCACCAAGTTGGTCCGCCCCAGGCCGCTGCTCGATATCGTCAAAGAGCTGGGCTATGTCACGGACGCGCAGGTCACGGA
>CAYLNA010000150.1:0-2197 GCA_964384665.1 uncultured Desulfovibrionaceae bacterium
CCCAGGGTGGACAGAACCTCCTGCTGGGTCTCGATGACCTCGCGGTTCAGGGCCAGGATCTCGACATTGCTCCGGTTGATCTTGCCCTGGCGGACCATGTTCTGGATCAAGAGCAGCATGATCACGCCCATGACCGCGATGATGCCCGTGGCCGCGAGAATGGCCGAGCGGTGCATCTCGAAATAGGACAGCGGCCTGTTCAAAATCAGGGCGTTGTCCGGCAAGGTGGACAAGGGGATGCCAAAACGTCGCAAAACGTTGTAATCATAGACATACTGACTCACCCCGCGCAAACCGGAATGCACATGGGGCGGATCGTGGCCGGCCAAGCGCTCCAGCAGGGTCCGGGCGACCTTCTGCCCATGGCCAAAGGCGCTGGTCACGCATCCGCCGACGGTCCCGAGATTGGTCTGAAAATCCCAGCCCACGTAGACCGGCACGGGTGAATTGGCGGCCACGGCGCGGGGCATTTCCTCGGCCTGGAAAACCCGGCCGGTCGCGTCCTCGAAATAGACCAACAGGTAAATAAGTTCGCCTGGGCTGCGCTCCCTCGCGAAGCGGATCAAATCGTCATGGGGCAGGGTCGGGAGAACCTCGATCTCCACCCGGCCGACCAGGAAGCGGGCCTGGTCTTGAAAATCGCGCAAAATGGACTGCCCGGTCAGGGTGTTGTCGATCAGGACGAAAATTTTGCGCGCGCCCGGATTCTGCCGCAGCGCGACCTCCAGCGTCTCGCGGTGGGCCGAACTCTCGATGATGATGTTCATGTCGCCGGCGTTGTCGGGAATGGATTGGGGATCATTGATGCCGCAGACCGCGATGGGCGCGCCCGGAAACAGCTCGTCCCGGTGGCGGGCCACCAGATCCAGGGCGTGGTTGTCCGCCAGAATGATGCCGTCGAAACGCGCGTCGGCGTATTTTTCCCGGTACAGGCCCAAAAGCCGCTCCAGATAGGCGGGCGACGTGTGGTGTTTGGCGTCCATGTACTCCACCCGGTAGTCGGCCCGCACCTCGGGAGTCTCCAGCACCGAGACGATTCCGGCGTGCATGTCCCTGGTCCAGGAAAAATCCGGGGCATAGGAATGAATGATCAGCACGCGCGGCTCCGATGCCGCGCCGCCAAGGGCCGGCCACGCGACCAACGCCGCCGTGAAGACGAGAAAAGAGATCAGCGCAAGGCCGCCGCGAAGATTCATGAAACAGGGATAGCACGCCAGGTCTTCGCGCGGCAAGGAACAAGCGCGGCAGGGCGGCCAGACATGGGGCCCGCGCTCCGCGACGAGCAGCTTCTCGTCGCGCCCCAAAACACGAAGGGCGGACCCGCCTGGATCCGCCCTTCTTTTTTTTGTCTCGAAATGTCGCCGCTCACCCGCCCAGATAGGCGTCCACCACCCGCTTGTCGTTCAAGAGTTCCTCGCCCGTGCCCTGGAGCACGATGGAACCGGTTTCCAGGACATAGGCGTAATGAGCCACCTTGAGGGCGGCGAAGGCGTTCTGCTCCACCAGCAGAACCGTCTTGCCCTGCTCCTCGTTGATGAGCTTGATGATCTTGAAGACGTCGTTGACCAGAAGCGGGGCCAGACCCAGGGACGGCTCGTCGAGCATGACCACGTCCGGGGAACTCATCAGCGCCCGGGCCACGGCCAGCATCTGCTGCTCGCCGCCGGACAGGGTCCCGCCCTTCTGCTCCCGCCGCTCCCGCAGGCGCGGAAAAAGCTCGAAGGCCCATTCCTTGTCCCGCTCGATTCCGTCCTTGTCCGAGCGGCTGTACGCGCCCAGGTAGAGATTCTCGGTCACGGACAGATGCGGGAAGATGCGCCGTCCTTCCGGGGACATGACGATGCCGCTCTTGACGATCTCGACCGGGTCAAGATTGGTGATGTCCCGATCCTTGTAGGTGATGGTTCCTTTCTTGTTCTTGATCAGGCCGGAAATGGCCCGCAGCGTGCTGCTCTTGCCCGCGCCGTTGGCCCCGATCAGGGTCACGACCTTGCCCTGGGGCGCTTCCAGGGAAATACCCTTCAGAGCGTGGATACCGCCGTAATAGACGTGCAGATCTTGGATCTTAAGCATGGTGAACGTACTCCTCACCCAGGTAGGCCTCGATGACCTTGGGGTTGGACTGGATGGATTGCGGGCCGCCCTCGGCGATGGTCACGCCGTAGTCCAGCACCCACATGTGCTCGCACACGCCCAT
>CAYLNA010000150.1:2297-4915 GCA_964384665.1 uncultured Desulfovibrionaceae bacterium
CCCTCGGTGGGCCGATAAAATCCGGTGATCATGTTGAAGCAGGTCGTCTTGCCCGCGCCGTTGGGGCCGATGAGCCCGGTGATGCTGCCCTGGGGAATGCTCGCGCTGAAGTTCGAGACGGCGGTCAGGCCGCCGAAGCGCATGGTCAGGCCCGTTGTTTCCAAGATCATGCTCATGCCCTCCCTCGCTTCACGAATCTGGCCACCGAGGCCCAGGTGATCTCACGCATGCCCATGATGCCCTCGCGCCGGAACAGAATGACCAGGATCAGCACCAGGGAAAACACCACCATGCGCATGCCCGGTATGCCGTCCAGGGTCCAGTCGCCGATGGTGATGGGGTTCTCCACGAAACGCAGCCATTCCAGGAGCACGGTGATGCCGATGCCGGCCAGGATGGAGCCGGTGATGGATCCGAGGCCGCCGGTGACCACGATCATGAGCACGTTGAAAGTCAGGGTGAAGAGGAACATCTTGGGATCGATGGTGGTCAGCAGGCTGGCCAGGAGCGCCCCGCCCACCCCGGCGAAGAACGCGCCGATGGAAAAAGACAGCAACTTGACGCGAAAGACGTTGATGCCCATGGCCTTGGCTGCGGTCTCGTCGTCGCGGATGGCCTTGAAGACATTGCCCGTGTTGCTGCCCAAAATACGGACCACGAAATACAAGGTGAACAGGCACCAGCCGTAATTCCACCACAGGTTGGCGTGGTCCGGGATGCCCTTGAAGCCCAGGGCCCCGTTGGTCACGCGCGGGATGTTGTTGGCGATGACGCGGACGATCTCGGCGAAGCCCAGGGTGGCGATGCCCAGATAGTCGTCGCCCAGGCGCAGCAGCGGAAAGCCGATGATGAATCCGAACAGCGCGGCCACGGCCCCGCCGGAGATGACCGCCATCAGGAAGGGCGCGTGGGAATCCTGGACCCAGGGGTAGGCTTCCTGGAGGATGAAGAGCGTCATCTTCTGGTCCGGGGTCATGATCAGGATGGAGCAGACATAGGCCCCGATGGCCATGAACCCGGCGTGCCCCAGGCTGAACATGCCGGTGAAGCCGTAAATGAGGTTCAGGGACAGCGCCAAAATGATGTTCACGGCAATGAGATTCAGGATCTGGATCTTGTAGCCATCAAGCGACCCTTCCGCCCACAGCAGGAAGATGCCCAGGCAGGCCGCCAGGGCCAGGTTCAGAAAAATGGAGCCTTTCATTAGACCTTGTCCTCCGTCTTGACGCCCAGAAGGCCGGTCGGTTTGACCAGCAGAATGCCGATGAGCAGGACAAAGGCGAAGGCGTCGCGGTATCCTGCCAGATCCGGGAAAAATGCCACGGTCATGATTTCGATGAAGCCCAAGGCGACGCCGCCGATGACCGCGCCCTGGATGGAGCCGATACCGCCGAACACGGCCGCGATGAAGGCCTTGAACCCGGGGATGGCGCCCATGATCGGCTGCAGCTGCGGGTAGCGCAGGGCCCACATGATGCCGCTGGCCGCGGCCAGGGCCGAGCCGATGCCAAAGGTCAGGGCGATGACCTTGTTCACGGACACGCCCATGAGGTAGCTCGTCTCGATGTCCTTGCTGATGGCCCGCATGCCAAGACCGGCTTTGGTGTGGTAGACGATGTAGACCAGCCCAAGCATCAACAGGAGCGACAGCACCGGCACGAACAGGGTCAGGGGCAGCACGCGCACGTCACCCCAGAGCATGGGGTTTTCCAGCCAGGCCGGCCGATAGACCTCGCGCGGAATGGCCTGAAAGAACACGATGGCCACGTTCTGCAGAAAAAAGGACACGCCGATGGCGCTGATCAGGGCCGAGATGCGGGGAGCGTCGCGCAGGGGGCGATAGGCGATGCGGTCCACCAGCACGCCGATGCCGGCCACCAGGACGATGGACGCGATCATGGCCACGGCCCAGGGCAGATGAAACAGGGTGATGCCCCAGAAGACAAGGTAGGCTCCGAGCATGAAAATTTCGCTGTGCGCGAAATTGATCAGGCGCAGGATGCCGTAGACCATGGTGTAGCCGATGGCTATGAGCGCGTAGAGGCTGCCCAGGGTCAGACTGTTCAGAAAATGCTGGATGAATGTCGCCAGGTTCATGAGAAAGATCCTTGTCCGAAACGGGCGGCTGGTCGCCCCGCCGCCCTCGCGTTGATAGACGTGATTCGGAATTACAGTTCGGGCGTGATGCTGCCGACGTAGGTCTTCTTGCCGTCCTTGATCATGACCAGACCAACGGGCTTCTCGGCGTCGTGGGTCTCGTTGATGCTTGTCGTGCCGGTCACGCCGACAAAGCCCTTGGTCGCGGCCAGGGCGTCGGTGATGGCCTGGGAGTCGGCCTTGCCGGCGCGCTTGATGGCGTCCATGATGATCATGTAGGCGTCATAGCCCAGGGCTGCGTTAACGTTGGGATCCTTGTCCGGATTGGCCTTCTTCCACTCTTCGGTGAACTTCTTGGCCACGGGGTTCATGTCGGGCATGGACGGATCGTAGGGGAAGGTCGTGTGCATGAAGCCTTCCACGGCATTGCCGCCGATCTTGGTGATCTCCGGGTTGTCCATGGCGTCGCCGCCCATGATCTTGAAGGTCGCGCCCAGTTCCTTGGCCTGCTTCATGATGAT
>CAYLNA010000151.1:0-4911 GCA_964384665.1 uncultured Desulfovibrionaceae bacterium
AAGGCCCGCCCGAATTCCTCCATGACCTCCTCCTGGACCAGACTGACCCGAATCCGAACAAAAGTGAGTGCATCCGAAATCGCGCGGGATCGTGGTTTGAAACCACGTACGGCAGATCACCAAGCAGATCGTCTATCGTCGCCCCCCCTCCCCCCCCACGTGCGTGGGCGTGGATTGAAGCCGAGTGTCCGCCGGCCGCTTCTACGGCGCGGGCGGCAGGCGTTTCATGCCTTGAGGGGCCGGAAAGGGGCGTGGTTCCTGGATTGACACGGTTTCGTCGATATGAAATATCGACAATCTATTATCGCTGCCTGTCAAGGCGTCTTCCTTCACCACAATCCTTCCGGAGGTTTCCATGAGAGCGACGCGCTGGGTCGGAGCTTTTGTGTTGTCCCTGCTGTTCGCCGTCCCGGCTCTGGCTGCGGATGCCATCAAAATCGGTGCGGTTTTGTCCGTGACCGGGCCGGCGTCTTTTTTGGGCGAGCCCGAGAAAAACACGCTGCTCATGCTTCAGGATCAGCTCAATGCCCAGGGCGGCATCAACGGCCAGCAGGTCGAGGTCATCGTCTATGACGACGAGTCCGACGTGAACAAGTGTGTCATGGCCGCGCGCAAGCTCCTGGATCAGGACAGTGTGTCCGTGGTTATCGGGCCGAGCATTTCCGGCAACACCCTGGCCATCACCAAATTTTTCGCCGGCGCCGAAGTGCCGTTGGTGTCCTGCGCCGCCGCCGAGAAGATCGTCCGCCCGGTCAACCCCTGGGTGTTCAATACCCCGCAGCTGGATCGCCACGCCGTGTCCAAGATTTTGTTGGACGCCAAGGCCAAGGGATACGCCAAGCTGGCCATTCTGACCGTGTCCGATGGCTACGGCCAGGCCGGGCGGGCCGTGCTCAAGGAACTGGTTCCGGCCCAGGGCTTTTCCCTGGTGGCCGACGAGGTCTACGGCCCCAAGGACACGGACATGACCGCCCAGCTGACCAAGATCAAGGGCGCGGCCCCCGACGCCATCATCTGCTGGGGCACCAATCCCGGACCGGCCGTGGTCGCCCGCAATCGGGCCCAGCTCGGCCTGACCACGCCGCTGTACATGAGCCACGGCGTGGCTTCCAACAAGTTCATCGAATTGGCCGGCGAGGCCGCCGAAGGTCTGATTCTGCCGGCCGGCCGCTTGGTGGCCGTGGAGCAGGTGCCGGCCGACCATCCGCAGAAACAGGCTTTGGAAGCCTATGTCGCGGACTACGCCAAGGCCTTCAATGCGCCCATCTCGTCCTTTGGCGGCTATGCCTACGACGCCTTCAAACTGGTGGTGCAGGCCATTGCCCAGGGCAAATCCGCCAAGCCCGCCGACATTCGGGACAATCTGGAAAAGATCTCGGCCTTTCCGGCGACCACGGGCGTCTATACCTACACGGCCGCCGACCACAACGGCCTGAACGAGGACGCCTTTATCATGGTCACCATCGAGAAGGGCGCCTGGAAGGTCACGAACTAACCTCCTCCTTGCGTTGTCAGCGCCGGCGGAGCGATCCGTCGGCGCTGGCGCGCGCCATGACATGGACCCATCAACCCTGCTCCAATATCTCGTCACCGGCCTGACCCTGGGCAGCACCTACGGTCTGACGGCCCTGGGCTTCACCATCATTTTTAACACCACTGGCGTCATCAATTTCGCCCAGGGCGAATTCGTCATGCTCGGCGGCATGATGAGCGTTTATTGCATGGCGGCCCTGGGCCTGCCCGAGTCCGCGGCTGTGATCCTGGCCGTGATCGGCGCGACCCTGACCGGGGCGCTGGTTGAACGGTTGGCCATCCGGCCGGTGCGGCACTGTCCGCCCATCAACTTGATCATCATCACCATCGGCGTTTCCATCCTCATCCGGGGCTTGGCCATGCTGGTCTGGGGCAAGGATACCCACGCCCTGGAGCCCTTTTCCGGCAGTGCGCCGATCCTCGTGTTGGGCGCGGCCATCATGCCCCAGACCCTGTGGGTGCTCGGAGTCAGCTTGGTGTTGCTTTGCGGGCTGAAGGTCTTTTTTTCCGCCACCCTCCACGGCAAGGCCATGCTGGCCTGTTCCTTCGACGCCAAGGCCGCCTCGCTGGTGGGCATCGGCGTGCCGCGCATGGTGCTGCTGTCGTTCATGATCTCCGCCCTGGTCGGGGCCGTGGGTGGGGTGCTCCTGGCCCCGATCACGCTGACGTCCTTCGATGTCGGGGTCATGCTTGGCCTCAAGGGGTTCGCGGCTTGCATTTTGGGCGGGCTTGGCAATCCCTTCGGAGCAGCGGCCGGCGGGATCATCCTGGGCGTGCTCGAATCCCTGGGCGCGGGGTTCGTGTCCTCGGCCTACAAGGACGCCCTGGCCTTCGTCATCCTGCTCGTCCTTCTTTTCGTCAAACCTTCGGGTCTTTTTGGCCGCAAGGATTTCAAGCGGGTGTAACGTGACATATCGCAAGGACATGCGCTGGCTGGCGGGGCTTTTTCTCCTGCTCATGGCCGCGCCCCTCATCCTGCCCAATAACTATTACCTGACCGTGCTCATCCTGTGCTGCCTGAACGCCATGAACGCCGTGGGCCTGTGCCTGTTGGTCGGCCATGCCGGGCAGATTTCCCTGGGGCATGCCGGGTTCTACGGCTTGGCCGCCTATGCCAGCGCCTACCTGAGCACTACGGTCGGGCTTTCCGTGGGCTGGTCCATGCTAGCCGCCATCGGCCTGACCGCCGTGGTCAGCGTGTTGGTGGGCCTGCCATCCCTGAAGCTCAAGGGCCATTATCTGGCCATGGCGACCCTGGGTTTTGGCATCATCCTGTCCATCCTCTTCACCGAAACCGTGGACGTGACCGGCGGTCCGGCCGGATTTGTAGGAATTCCCCGCTTGGCCCTGTTTGGATGGGAACTGACCAAGGACATCACGCTGTACCGTTTCGTGGTTGTGGTGCTGTGCGTCATGGTCTGGCTGTCCTTCAACTTGATCCATTCCCGCCTGGGTCGGGCCCTGCGCGCCCTGCATACCTCGGAAAAGGCGGCCCAGGCCATGGGCGTGGATGTCGCCAACCACAAGCTGTTCGTCTTCGTGCTCTCGGCCGTATTTTCTGCCGTGTCCGGCACGATCTACGCACACTATCTGACCTTCATCGCGCCGGCCTCCTTTGGTTTCACGTTTTCGGTGGAACTGATCGTCATGGTCGTGCTGGGCGGCATGGTCAGCATTCCCGGAGCCATTGTCGGTGCGTTTTTCATCACCGTGCTTCCGGAGTTTCTGCGCGCCTTCGAGAATATCGAGATCCTGCTTTTTGGTCTGATTCTCATCCTGAGCATGATGTTCATGCCCGACGGTCTGGCCGGAGGTTGGAACCGCCTGTGGGCGCGTGTCATGGCCCTCTGGGCCGGGAGGGCCGTCCATGGATAGCGTGTTGCGCTGCACTGGAGTGTCCGTGCGTTTCGGTGGGGTGCAGGCGTTAAGCGCCGTCGATTTTGAAGCCATGACGGGGCAGATCACGGCTATCATCGGCCCCAACGGTGCGGGCAAAACCACGCTTTTAAATGTTATTTCCGGCATGGTCGGTCCCTCGGACGGGGAGATTGCCTTTGACGGCGCGACCATCACCACGGCCCCGGCCCATGTCCGCGCCCGACACGGCATGGTCCGCACGTTTCAGAATCTGGAAATTTTTTCCAACATGACTGTCCTGGAAAACGTCATGACCGGCTGCCACGCCCGGCTGAGTGCGCCGGTCTGGCACAGCCTGTTGCGCACGCCCAGATCCGTGGCTCTGGAGCGGAGGATCCACGACGAGGCTACGGCCGCTCTGGAATTTGTCGGGCTGGCAGATTTGTCCGAAGCCACGGCCAAGGATCTGGCCTTTGGCCAACAGCGATCCTTGGAGCTGGCCCGGGCCTTGGCCGCGCGGCCCAAGCTGCTCCTGCTGGACGAGCCCGCCGCCGGCCTCAATATCGCCGAAACCCAGGCTCTGGCCGGACTCATCGTGCGTATCCGGGACACCTTCGGGCTTTCGGTCATTCTGGTCGAGCACGACATGGAGCTGGTCATGGGCATCAGCGACGCCATCATGGTGCTGTGCTTCGGCCAGGTCATCAGCCGGGGCGCACCGGCCCAGGTGCAGAAAGATCCCCAGGTCATCGCCGCCTACCTGGGTTCGGACGAGGATTAAATGCAGCCGACTCTTCTGTCTCTCAAGAACATGGATGTGTTCTACGGGCGCATCCACGCCGTGCGCCGGGCCACCCTGCACGTGCGCCAGGGCGAGATTGTGGCCCTTATTGGCGGCAACGGCGCGGGCAAGACAACCATGCTCTGCACCATCTCCGGGCTGATCCGGCCGGAGCAGGGCGGTATCGCTTTTGCCGACGCCGACATCACCCGTCTGTCGCCGGAACGGATCGTGCGCGCTGGCATCTCCCATGTTCCCGAAGGTCGGCTGGTGTTCAGTCCGCTTTCGGTCGAGGACAACCTGCGCCTGGGGGCCTACACTAGGCCCAGATTCCGACGGCGGGCCGCCATTACCGAGGATTTGGAAACCATGTACCGCATGTTTCCGGTCCTGCTGGAGCGCCGCACTCAGGCCGCAGGCACTCTGTCCGGCGGAGAGCAGCAAATGTTGGCCATCGCCCGCGCCCTCATGGCCAGACCCCGGTTGCTTTTGCTGGATGAGCCGGGCATGGGCTTGGCGCCTTTGGTGGTCAAGGACATCTTCCGGCATGTCGTTGAACTGCGCGACCGCCTGGGACTGACCGTGCTTTTGGTGGAGCAGAACGCGCGCGGCGCGCTCAAGATTGCCGATCGCGGCTATGTGCTCGAAAATGGACGGATCATCCTGCAGGGCACGGCGGAGGAATTGCTGGCCAACCGCGACGTGCAGCGGGCTTATCTGGGACGCGAACTGGACGAGTA
>CAYLNA010000152.1:0-3139 GCA_964384665.1 uncultured Desulfovibrionaceae bacterium
CGGCCGGCGGCGCGCCGCTGGTGGGCACGGCCACGGGTCTGGTCTGGTCCGAGACCGGCGGGGAGATCATTTTCGTCGAGGCCGCGCGCATGAGCGGCGGGGGCCAGCTCATCCTGACCGGCTCCCTGGGCGCGGTGCTCAAGGAGTCGGCCCAGATCGCCCTCAGTTTCATCCGGGGCAACGCCGTGGCCCTGGGCGTGCCGCCGGACTTTTTCGAGGGCCACGACGTCCACATCCACATCCCGGCCGGCGGCATCGCCAAGGACGGTCCCTCGGCCGGCCTGACCATCGCCGTGGCCCTGGTCTCCCTCCTGTCCGGCCGCCCGGCCCGGGCCGATGTGGCCCTGTCCGGCGAACTGTCCCTGGTCGGCCGGGTGTTGCCGGTCAGCGGCATCCGCGAGAAAGTCCTGGCCGCCCTGCGCGGGCGGGCGGCCATGGTCGTGTTGCCGGCGGCCAACGCGGCCGACGTGGAAGCCCTGCGCGAAAGCGTCGGCGAGCTGCCCCCGGTGACACTGGTCGGCCGGGTCGAGGAGGCCCTGGCCGTGGCCCTGCTGGGGCCGGGAGGCGTGTCATGCCCGGTCTCGTAGCCCGTTTCGCCAGCGGCAAGATCCGTCAGGTCGTGCTTTTCGGCATGATCGTGTCCATTTTGAGTTTTTCCGTGCTCGGGTGCATTTCCTATTACTACCTGCTCCAGATCGAGGAAGCCCTGGGACTGGCCGAGGTGGTGGACGACCTCTCCAACGACATTCTCGAAACCCGGCGTTACGAGAAGAACTATCTGCTCTACGCCCTGGAGGAGGATTACGCCGAGAGCCAGGGCTACAGCGAAAAAGCCCTGGACATCATCGCCCGCATCGAACCCGTCGAGGGCGGGCTGATCGGCGCGGACCAGCGCGGCCGTTCGGCCCTGCTGCGGGTGCGCGACCTCTTGCACCGCTACCGCGAGATCTTCGAGCAACTGGACGCGCAGCATCTGGCCGGCCAGCTCCGGGAAAGCGAGGCCCTCAAGCCGGAGCTGCGCGAGCTGGGCAAGGAATTGGTCGAGGAATCGCGGCAGTTCGTCGTTTCCCAGCGCGAGCGCATCCTGGGCATCGTCGGCACGCTGAAGCGACAGTTGTCGGCGTCCATCGCGGCCTTTGTCGTGGTCGCCGTGTTCTTTTCCTGGCTGGTCGGAAGGCGTATTTTCGGGGCCTTGTCCGTCATCGAGCGCTCGGCCCGGCAGATCGTGCAGGGCAATTTCGAGGCCCTGCCCATGCCCGACACCCCCGACGAAACCCGGGGCGTGGTCGAGGCCTTCAACCACATGATCGAGGAGCTGGACCGCCGCCAGAACCAGCTCCTGCAGGAAAAGAAACTGGCCTCCCTGGGCGTGTTGACCTCGGGCATCGCCCACCAGCTCAACAATCCGCTCAACAACATCTCCACTTCCTGCCAGATATTACAGGAGGATATGGTCGATCCGGCCAGCGTGGATCCGGGCCTGTGCCGGCAGATGCTCGACAACATCTACCAGGAGGTCAGCCGCTCCCGCGACATCGTCAAAGGGCTGCTCGAATTCGCCCGCGAGACGGAATTCTGCCTCAAGCCCCTGCCCCTGGCCGAGGTCGTGCGCCGGGCCATCAGCCTCGTCTCCAGCGAAACGCCGACCGGCGTGCGCATCGAGAGCCAAATTCCCGAGGACATCCGTCTGCCCCTGGACAGCCAGCGCTTCCAGGAAGTGCTCCTCAACCTGCTCATCAACGCCATCCAGGCCATCGATCCGCCCGGAACCGTCACCGTCGGCGGCTGGCGCGACGCGGCCGCCGGCCAGGCCGTGCTTCAGGTCCGCGACACCGGGGCCGGCATCGCCCCCGAGCACATGGGCCGCATCTTCGATCCGTTCTTCACCCTCAAGGAATCCGGCACCGGCCTGGGCTTGGCCGTGGTCTTCGGCATCATCAAGAAACACGGCGGGACCATCGCCGTGGACAGCACGCCCGGCCAGGGCGCCTGTTTCACCATCCGTCTGCCCTTGGGCGGGGAGGGCGCATGAGCGAAACCGTGGGGCGGATTCTGGTCGTGGACGACGAGCCCATCGCCCGCGACAACTTGGCCCTGGCCCTGTCCCGGCAGGGGCACGACACGGCCACGGCCGCCAGTGGCGACGAGGCCCTGGAACGGCTGCGGGCCGAGGATTTCGACCTGGTCCTGACCGATCTGAAGATGGAGGGCATGGACGGACTGGCCCTGCTGCGCACCGTCAAGGACCAGTTTCCGGACATCGAGGTCGTGGTCCTGACCGGCTATCCCACGGTGGACACGGCCGTGGAGGCCATGCGCGCCGGGGCCTACGATTATCTGGCCAAGCCCTACCGCCTGGACGAGGCCCGGCTGCTGGTGCGCAAGGCCCTGGAAAAACGGAATCTGAAGCTCGAAGTGGCCCGCCTGCGCGAGGCCCTGCGCGACCGGGCCCTGCCCATGCCCCTGGTCGGGGCCGCGCCGTGCATGGTCGAGCTGAAGCGGACCATCGCCCAGGTCGCGCCCTCGGACGTGACCGTGCTCATCCTGGGCGAGACCGGCACGGGCAAGGAAGTGGCCGCGCGCACGGTCCATCTCCTGAGCCGCCGGGCCGAGGGCCGTTTTCTGGCCATCAACTGCGGGGCCTTCAACGAGGATCTGCTGGAAAGCGAGCTGTTCGGCCACGAGCAGGGTGCGTTTTCCGGGGCCGTGCGCCAGAAGAAGGGGCTGTTCGAGGCGGCCGAGGGCGGGACCCTGTTTTTGGACGAGGTCGGGGAAATGTCCCTGCCCATGCAGGTCAAGCTGCTGCGGGCCGTGCAGGAGCGGACCATCCGCCGGGTCGGGGGCACGACGGACATTCCAGTGGATGTGCGCCTGGTGGCCGCCACCAACAAAGACCTCAAGACCGAGGTCGAGGCCGGCCGCTTCCGCCAGGACCTCTATTACCGGCTCAACGTCCTGATCCTGCGCATGCCGCCCCTGGTCGAGCGGCGCGAGGACCTGCCGCTGTTGGCGCAGTATTTCGTGGACAAGACCGCGCGGGGCGCGGACCGGCCCGTGCCGAGCATCGCGGCCGAGGTCCTGGAGATCCTGGACCGCTACGCCTTTCCGGGCAATGTCCGCGAACTGCGCAACATCATGG
>CAYLNA010000152.1:3239-4892 GCA_964384665.1 uncultured Desulfovibrionaceae bacterium
ATCCTGGACCGCTACGCCTTTCCGGGCAATGTCCGCGAACTGCGCAACATCATGGAACGGGCCGTGGTCTTCTGTGGCGGGGACGAAATCCGCCCGGCCCATTTGCCCCCGGAACTGGCCGAGGCCCCCGGACACGTGGCCAGGGCCGGGGAGCGCGCGCCCATGACCCTGGAGGAATGCGAGAAGGAGCAGATCCTCTGGACCCTGCGCCACGCCGCCGACAACAAGACCCTGGCCGCCAAGCTCCTGGGCATCGACCGGGCGTCCTTGTGGCGCAAGATCAAGCGGCATGGGCTGTGAGGGGGGGCGGTCCTTCCTGGAATCTTTCGCGCCTGTTTGTGGGGGCGGCATCGGTTCCGATGTCGCCTGTCTCCAGTTCACGCGCCGGGACAGTATCTTGCTGTATACTGATTTATTCCCTATTATTCGATGAATGATGAATAAATTGGTATAAACAAAGCGCGAGGTTCGGCATGGACAAAATCAACAATCCGTTCTCGCCCGGCGCGGGCTCTCCACCTCCCGAGCTGGCGGGTCGTGAGGATATTTTGGAACAGGCGGAGGTGCTGCTTGCGCGCGTTCGTCGGAAACGACCCGAGAAAAGCGTGCTGCTGACCGGATTGCGCGGAGTCGGCAAGACGGTGCTGCTCAACGAAATGGAGCGCATGGCCCAGGCTCGGGACTACCGCACCATCCTGGTCGAGGCGCTCGAAGGCAAACCCTTGGCCGCGATGCTCATTCCCCAGCTCAAGCGGCTGCTTTTCGAACTCGACCGCTTGGCGGGCGCGGGCCACAAGGTGCGGCGGGGCATTGCCGTGCTCAAAAGCTTCATCAGCGCGGTTCGCGTCGCCGTGGGCGACGTGGAGTTCGGGCTTGATATCGATTCGGAACCCGGAGCCGCCGACAGTGGGGATCTGGAGATCGATCTGCCCAACGTATTCGTGGCCGTGGGCGAGGCGGCGGAGGAGCGCGGCGCGGCCGTCGCCATTTTGATCGACGAGATCCAATATCTGCACACCAAGGAACTGAGCGCGTTGATCATGGCCATGCACAAGATGCAGCAGCGCCAGCTTCCGCTTGTGCTCATCGGCGCGGGGCTGCCGATTCTTCCGGGTTTGGCTGGCGATTCCAAATCGTATGCGGAGCGGCTGTTCAGTTTTCCCGACATCGGCCCCCTGTCCGAAGACGAATCCGCCAAGGCCGTCCAGGGGCCTATCGAGAGCGCTGGCGAGCGCATCGAATCCGACGCGCTGCGGGAAATTTACCGCCTGACGCGCGGATATCCCTACTTCATTCAGGAATGGGGCTACCAAGCCTGGAATCATGCGCCATCTTCGCCCATCACCGCCGCGATTGTCCGGGAAACGACCAGGATGGTGGAAAAACGCCTCGACGAGAACTTTTTCAGAGTTCGTTTCAATCGCCTGACGCCCAGGGAAAAAACATTTCTCCGGGCCATGGCTGGGATGGGGCCTGGTCCACAGCGGTCCTCGGATATTGCCGACGTGCTGCACACGAAGATCACCACCCTGGGGCCGGTACGGGCCAAACTCATCAAGAAAGGGATGGTCTACAGCCCCGCGCATGGCCTCATGGCCTTCACCGTTCCGCTGTTCGACGAATTCATGCTGCGGGCCATTCCGGAATTTTCTG
>CAYLNA010000153.1:0-4867 GCA_964384665.1 uncultured Desulfovibrionaceae bacterium
GCCGGTTTTTCCGCCGACGACGTCGCGGAGCTGGACTGCGCCGTGACCATCGACGGCATCGAGCGCGCCCTGACCTCCCAGGGTCACGAGGTGGAGCGGATCGGCAGCGTGACGGGCTTGGTCCGGGCCTTGGCCGCAGGGCGGCGCTGGGACTTGGTCTTCAACATCGCCGAGGGCATCCGAGGCCTGGGTCGCGAAGCCCAGGTCCCGGCCCTGCTCGACGCCTGGGACATCCCCTACACCTTTTCCGGTCCGGAGCTGCTGGCCCTGACCCTGCACAAGGGCTGGACCAATGCCGTGATCCGGGCTCACGGCCTGCCCACTGCGGATTTCTGGATCGTCGGGAACATGGACGTGGTGGAGGAAATCGACCTCCCCTTCCCGCTTTTCGTCAAACCCGTGGCGGAAGGGTCGAGCAAGGGCGTCAGCGCCAAATCTCTGGTCCGCAACCGCAAGGAGCTGCGCGAGGCCTGCGCCCAGGTTCTGGCGACCTACCGCCAGCCGGCCTTGGTCGAGACCTATCTGCCGGGCCGGGAATTCACCGTGGGTCTTTTGGGCAGCGGACGCGGCGGCCGGGTTCTGGGCGTCTTGGAGGTGCGGACCACGGCCGCGGGCGACCAGAGCGCCTATACCTTCGCCAACAAGCAGGACTGGCGACAGCGCGTCGCCTACGACCTGGCCTCGGATCCCAAGGCCCAGGAAGCGGCCGACCTGGCCCTGGCGTCTTGGCAGGCCCTGGGCTGCCTGGACGCGGGTCGGGTCGACGTGCGTCTGGACGATCAGGGCCGGGCCCGCTTCATCGAGGTCAATCCCCTGGCCGGACTCAATCCGGAAAGCTCGGACCTGCCCATCCTTTGCCAGAGGATCGGTCTGGAATACGACATGCTCATCGCCCAGATCGTGGACTCGGCCCGGGCGCGCATCGCCAGCCGGAGCACGGGAGTCCGCCGTGGCTAGATATCCCTGGAAGGCTTTCACCGGACGGGTGGCCGTGGTCCGCGAGTCGGTCGCGGTCGATGCCCCGCCCGACGCCCAGGACACCCTGGTCCAGGCCGAGGCCGTGTGCCGGGCCCTGTCCTGGGCGACCCGCGCCGAAATCGTGCTCGCGGACTCCCTGCCCGCCCTGGAGACCGACCTGCGCCGCTTCGCCCCGGACGTGGTCTTCAATCTGGTCGAATCCCACCACGGCCAGGCCGCCCTGGCCTGTGTCGCGCCCATCCTGTACCGCCGCCTCGACCTGCCCTTCACCGGCGCCGAGGAATGCGCCATGCTCCTGGCCGGAGACAAGGCGGCGGCCGCGCGGGTCATGCGGGCCGCGCGCATCCCCGCCCCGCTCGGGATGACGCGGGGCGACCTGCTGCGCGGCGACTTCCCCGGTCCGGGGCGCTATATCGTCAAATCCCGGTTCGAGGACGCCTCCCTGGGCCTGGACGAGGGCTGCGTGCTCGACGCCCGCACCGGCCAGGAGCTGCTCGAAGCCATGCGCGAACTGGCCCCGGCCATGGGCGGGGAATGCGTGGCCGAGGCGTATATCGACGGCCGGGAATTCAATCTGGCCCTGCTCGCGGGTCCCGGCGGGCGGGTCTGCGTGCTGCCCGTGGCCGAAATGGTCTTCGATCCGGGCCTGACCGGTCCGCGCATCCTGCACTACGCGGCCAAATGGAGGGAAGACTCCGCCGCCTGGGCCGCATCGAGCCGCTCCTTCACCGTGGACGGGGACGACGCCCTGATCGCGACCATGACCAGCGTCGCCCTGCGGTGCTGGGAGGTCTTCGGACTGGTCGGATACGCGCGCGTCGATGTCCGGGTTTCGGTCTCGGGCGAAATCTTCGTCATCGACGTCAATCCCAATCCCTGCCTGGCCCCGGATTCCGGCTTCGTCGCCGCCGCCGAACATTGCGGCATGCGGTACGCCGAACTGATCGAAATCCTGCTGGCCGAGGCCCTGTGGCGGCGCGGCGGACGGCCGTTCCGGGAGATCCAGTGACCCTCGCCATTCGCGACCACGTTCGGAACTCGGACCGTCAGGCCGTGCGGGACATTGTCACTTCCAGCGGATTCTTTTCGGCCGAGGAAATCGACGTGGCCGAGGAACTGGTGCGCGAGCATCTGCTCAAGGGCGAGGCCAGCGGCTATCTCTTCGTCATCGCCGAAACCGGAGCCGGCGCTGTCGTCGGCTACGCCTGCTTTGGCCCCACCCCATGCACGGCCCGGACCCATGATCTGTACTGGATCGCCGTACGCGAGGAAGCCAGGGGTCAGGGAGTGGGACGGGCCGTGCTGGCCCGAGTGGAAGCGCGGCTGCTGGCGGCGGGCGGGGGCAAGCTCGTCGCCGAGACCTCCTCGCGCGACCAGTATGCCTCGACCCGCGCCTTCTACACGCGCGCCGGCTTCACGGCCGAGGCCCGCATCCGCGACTACTACGCGCCGGGCGAGGACATCGTCTATTTCACGAAGATGGTATGAGCGGACCCACGGAGCAAATCCACTGCGCGCTCAGGCGAGGATGTTCTGGTGCAAGGACACTTCCCTGGCCAAGGCGGGAACGATGGCCAGCACCGGCTCCATATCCCAGGACGCGGGCAGCCCCCGCAGCCAGAAATCGGGCGGGTTGTCCGGAAAGAAGGACATGCCGGTCTGGACGGCCAGATAATTGCTGATGCGGAGCATGATGCCGAGGTGATTTTCCGGGCGGTCGTCCAGGGCGTCGAAACAGGTCAGCGCGGCCTGGCCCATGAACGACGGAAAATACCACCGGTCCAGCATGTATTTTCCGGCCAGGCAATGATCCACGCCCCGAAACACGCCCTGCTCGCGCTCCAGAAACCCGTCGAGATCCATGGGCGGATCATCCAGGAAGAGCAGCTTGAACGTGCGCCGAAAATTGTGGTGCAGGACCAGAAAACCAATATTGTGCAGAATGCCCAGGGTGGAGAGGAAGTCATACTCCGCGTCGTCCAATTCCAACCTGTCTTCCAGGGCCAGGCGCAGTTTGTCCATGGCCAGGGACGCTGTCAGGCTGTGCAGCCAAATGGCCTGCATGACGCTTTCCGTGTCCGGATGGACGTTGGCGAAGGCGTCACGCATGACGGTGCGGTAAAAAATTTTCTTGAGTTCGTGGCGGCCCGTGCGGATCACGGCGTTTTCGAGACTGGTAATGGGCCGCAACGGAGCCTGGAAGGGAGAATTGGCGTAGGAAATGATTCGCCCGGTCAGCACCGGGTCCAATTTAATGATCGCGACGATGTCGGCCATGTCCGCATCATCGCTGTTCAAGAGCTGAATGAGTTCAAAGGTGATCTGCCGCACGGACGGCAGGTCGAAATCCAGATTTTGCGCGGGCAGGGGGATGTTGAGGTCAGTCATGCACGTTTCCGGAAAAGGGTTCGCCGCGAGGGCTGAAATAAAGTCCTGGACGAATCCTAGCCCAGGGCGAGACAAAAATGAAGCGTCCGCCCGAGCCTGGCTCCTTTGACGCAGAGGTGCGGAACTTATAGGTCTTGCGGGACTGATTCCGTATTTCCCCTGCGAGGTTTTATGAAAATCCCCCTTCTCGCGCCCCTGCTGCTCGTGCTTTTGGCCGGATGCGCCGCTCGTCACCCGTCCTCCCCGCCGCCGGAGGCCAAGGCCGCGCGAATTGGACACCAATCCCTGGAGTACACGGACCTGAGCACAGCCTACGGACAGCTTTTGGACTTCCAGGACGATCCTGTCTTTCTCAAGCATGGATTTACAGCCAATTCCCCCCATGCCGGCTGGCTGGACCATGTCCGCGCCCTCGGCCGCAGACCCGGATACTCCCCGGATGCAGCGCGGCTTCTGACGATGCTGGCCGTGGCCATCAAACAACAGGGCAAGGACAGCGCGGTGGCCCGCGATTTCACCGCCCAGTTCGAGAAAAAACTGGGCGCGCTGCGAATCAAGCCCACGCCCGAGGCTGTCCAGATCGAGTCAGCCCAGACCGTGGCCCCCACGCCTCCCGCCGCGCACAGTGCGGTGGTCTCCATCCTCTACACCGGTGACACGCAGGGCGTACTGTTCCCCCAACCCGCCCATGGCTCCAGCGTGGGCGGGCTGTCGCGCCGGCTGCCGCTCTTGACTCAACTGCGCGCGACGGAGCCCAACGCCGTGCTGCTCGACGCCGGGGACGCCTTCACCGACGCGCGCACGACAGCCAAGCGCAACAACGCCGCCATTGTCACGGCCATGAACCGCATGCACTACGACGCGATGGGGTTGGGTCCCCATGACTTGGCTGTAGGCGAGGTCCAGCTACGCAGCCTCGTCAGCCAAGCCACGTTCCCGGTGATCTGCTCGAACCTGGCGCTCCCCGACGGCGAGACCTGGATCAAGCCATACGCCCTGATCACACGCGGCTCCGCGAGCATCGCCGTGCTGAGCCTGCTTCCGGCGACCTCCGCCGTCCAAATCGCCGGAGCCCGCCTCACCTCCCCAAACGAGGCGCTCCGCCGTCATGTGGCCGTTCTCCAGGGCAAGGCTAATTTGATCCTTCTCCTGACCCAGGCTCTCCAGGCCGAGGTCGAGACCATGCTGGCGGGAAGCGACATCGACGCGGTGATCGGCGATACTTATGGACACGCCGTCATCACCCGGCCCGCCATATTCCCGGCCATGGCCAAAGGGCTGGGCGTGGGTGAAATTCAGCTCAATCCCACGGATGGAGCCCTGCTTTCCCACTCCATGCGCATCCTGGACAAGGCCGTCGTGGACGCCGAACTGAAAAACGAAATTCAAATTCGAAAATAAGCAAAAAAGTCCTTGCCTTTTCTCACGCCTTTGGGCAGTTACGGTTCTCGCGTTGTGGGGCTGTAGCTCAGCTGGGAGAGCGCTTGAATGGCATTCAAGA
>CAYLNA010000154.1:0-4860 GCA_964384665.1 uncultured Desulfovibrionaceae bacterium
GTCTGACCGGCGAAGCGCCGGGTGCGCGACTCCATGGTCTTTTCGCCGCAGTGCTCACAGTCCAGGCTTTGCAGAATCTTGGGCGGGCGGGGCGCGCCCTGATCCTGGGGCGTGATCCGGAACATCTCGTCCAGGGGCAGGGTCATGAAGCGGTGCTGGAGCCCGGCCCGCAGCTCGGTCAGGCGCTGCTTGTCCTCGGCCGTGGCCGTACCGTTCCCACTCTTTTTCATCAGCTCGGCCATGTCCTCGTCCATGCCGCCGCGCGCGTCCGGGTTGAGCACGGCCCGAAAGCCCCGGCCCGTGGCGCGACGGAAAAACGAAAAGGCCATCTTGCCGTGGTCGCGGTGGATGAGGTTGCCCTTGCCCACGGTCGCACCGGTCAGGAACTGGATGGCGTCCACGCCGCACATGTCGGTCTCGACAACGGCCACGATCTCGGAATCCTTGGGGTTTTCGAGTTCGCGCAGGGCCAGCTCGGCGGCGCGGATGCCGATGGCCAGACCTGGGCAGCTGTGGCCATGAAAGGCGATGGTGGCGGTGATGCGTTCTTCGGGAATCTGGCAGGACATGAAGTTCTCCTTCAGGTTTGGGGCAGGACCACGGGTTGGCCGTTGATGTGGTGGATGCACACCGGCAGGCCATAGACCTGCTCGATGGTCTCGGGCGTGACGGCATGCGGCGCGGCCAGGGCGTGAATAGCCCCGTTTTTCAGAAATATGGTCTGGTCGGCGTGCCGCAGGGCCATGTTCAGATCGTGCATGGTCATGACCGCCGCGATGCGGTGCTCGTCCACCACGCGACGGATGAGGGCCATGATCTCGACCTGGTTTTTGAGGTCCAGGGCGCTGGTCGGCTCGTCCAGCAAGAGCAGGGACGGCTCCTGGACCAGGGCGCGGGCGATGGACACCTTCTGCAGTTCCCCGCCGCTTAAGGTGTCGATGTAGCGCATGGCCAGGCCGGACAGGCCCAGGGTGCGGATGATGGCGTCGGTCTTGGCCAGATCGGCCTCGCTCATGCGCCAGCGGATATGCGGGGTGCGGCCCATGAGCACGGCGTCAAAGACCGTCAGGCGGGAAGTCTCGCTTTTCTGGGACACGTAGCCGATGTCGCGGGCGATTTGCGGCGGGGACAGGGTCAGGATGTCGCGCTCCTCGACCAGGATCGCGCCCTGGGCCGGACGGAGCATGGCGTTCATGCATTTGAGGAGCGTGGTCTTGCCCACGCCGTTGGGACCGAGAATGGCCAAAAGTTCGCCCCGGCGCAGACGAAAATCGATGTCCGCGAGCACGGGGTGGCTGTTGTAGGTGAAATGCACGCCGCAGACCGAAAGCATCATGACCGCCGCCCCCGGATGATAAGGTAGAGAAAGGTCGGCGCGCCCAGAAACGCGGTCAGCACCGAAACCGGCAGCAGGTGGGGGGCGAGGAGCAGGCGGGCCGCCGTGTCCGAGATCAGGAGCAAAAGCGCCCCGCCGGCCAGGGACGCGGGCAGGAGAAAACGGTGGTCCGCGCCGATGACGCGCCGGAACATGTGCGGGATGACCAACCCGACAAAGCCGATGATGCCCAGAAAGGCGATCAGCACGGCCGTGACCAGACTGGCCAGGAACATGCCGGTCATGCGCTCCCGCTCAACGCGCACGCCCAGGCCGCGGGCCGTTTCATCCCCGGCGTCCATGGCGTTGTAGTCCCAGCTCCTGGCCCAGAAAAAGAGGAAACAGGGCGCGACGACGGCGGTCATGATCCCCAGTTCCGACCAGGACGCCCGGGCCGTGTCGCCGAAAGTCCAGAAGATCATGGCCGCGAGCTGCACGTCCGTGGCGAAGTATTGCAGGAACATGGTCGCGGCGGTGAACAGCGCGCCCAGGGCCACGCCGGTCAGGACCATGGTTTCGGGCCGACTCCCGCGCAGCCGGGAAATGGCGATGATCACGGCCGAGGCGGCCAGGCTGGCCACGAAGGCGGCCAGGGTGGTGATCGAGGGATTGACGATGGTTACGGCCTGTCGCCCCGAGGTCATGAACCCGGAATCAAGCACCATGACCGAAAAGGCCGCGCCAAAGGCGGCGGCGTGGGAAATGCCCAGGGTGAAGGGCGAGCCCAGGGGATTGCGCAAAATGGCCTGCATGACGGCCCCGGCCACGGCCAGCCCCCCGCCCGCGACCACGGCCGCCAGGGCCTGGGGCAGGCGGATGCCGCGCACGATGGCGTCCACCCTGGGCGATGCCCCGGAGCCGATCAGACTGGCCAGGACATCGGCCACGGGCACCTTGGCCGCGCCCAGGCCCAGAGACAGGACCAGGGTCAGGGCCAGGGCCAACAGGGTCAGGACCACGACCGCTGTTTTCCAGCCCAGGTAGCGGCGGTACTCCTCGGGGGCGTGGCCGTGATCAGCGTGCATCAGCGCACCCGGAGGCGGGTGAAGGCCAGATCGGCGAAGGTCTGGTTCATGGCCGCGAAGACCGGCTTGCCCACGACAAAGGTATAGATCTGGTCGGCCTTGGCCGCCGGGTCGATGTCCGCGAAATGATCCGGGTAGAGAATCTTGCCGATGAAATAGGCGTTGGCCAGGATGGATTCATAGTTCTGGGCGTACCAGTTGTAGGGCAACACGCCGAAAACCCGGCCCTCGCGGACCGCCGCCAGGGTGGCGTAGGCCGGGTCCGTGCGCAGTTCGTGCAGGCCGCCGGCGGCCTCACCCATTTGCAGGGTGGACAGATCGACGAACAGATAGTCCGGATTCCAGACCACGATCTGCTCCTTGGCCACGTCCGTATTGCTCAGGTCCTTGCCTGCCCCGCCCTGGTCATGGGCCAGATTGCGCGCGCCGACAAAGGCGAAGGGCGGATAGGTCGGTTCGGTGGACTGGAATCCGTGGGGCCCCTTGTAGGCCACCCCGCCGAGGTAGGCCGTGGGACGTTTTTCGGCCGGAATGTCACGGGTGCGCACGGCCAGATCGGCCACGGCGGCGTCGAAATAGGCGATGAGGGCCTCGGCCCGTTCAGTCTTTCCCACGATATGGCCCATGAGCCGCAAGGCCGCGTTGAATTTCCCGCGCCGCTCTCCCAGATCGCCCGAGTCCAGGACCACCACCGGCAGACCGGTCTTGGCCTGCAATTCCTCGGGATCATGGCCCATGCCGGCGTAGGTCTTGAAGATGACCTGGGGCTGGGGATCGAGAGTCAGGATCAACTCCGGATTGTCCTGCCCCCGGAACTGCCCGAAAATGGGCATGGTCTTGAAGCGCGGGTTGGCCAGGGCATAGGGCCGGGAATCGAACCGGTTGGGCTTGGCCTCGATGTCGTCCACGGCCACGACCAAATCCTGGGCCTGAAGGTAGGCCAGCAGACGCAGGCAGCCCGACCCGGAACAGATGACCCGCTCCACCCTGTCCGGAACCTCCACCGCGCGGCCCATGGCGTCGGTGATGGTCCGGGCCGGAGCCAGGGCCGGGGCCAGAATCAGAACAAGCAGACACAGCAGCGTGCGCGACATGCGCTCCTTCCTTGGTTTGTAGGTGTGCGAAAATTTCAGCGGCTGACGGTCCGAAGAGCGTCCCCTCAACCGTCCTTGAGCGCGAAACGGATGGGCAGCAGGGCCGAACATTCCACACATTGCCCGTCCCGCTTGGCCGGGGCGTAGCTTGACGCCTTGACCGCGGCCAGGGCCGCGTCCTCGAAGCCGTGCCCGCCGCCGTCCACGACCGACACGTCCTTCAATTCCCCGCCAGCCCCGATGGTCAGACGCAACACGACCTGCCCTTCCCGGCCCTTGCGCCGGGCCAGTTCCGGATATCTGGGCAGAACACGCTGCACGAAACGCGGACCATCGGCATCACCGAAACGAGCCTGGACCGGGCCATCGGCGGCGCCGTTGCGGCCGCCGGACTGACCGACACGGCCTGGAGCCGGGCTTTCCGAGGCCGCCACTGGAACCGTCGGACCGGCTCCGGCCGCCTCGGACCCGTGGGGCGCGGCTTCGGCGACAGGCGGCGCGGGGGGCTCGGCGGACGCCGCGACCAAAGGCGCGGGCTCCACGGACGCGGGCCGCACGGGCTTGGCGGCGTCCTTGGACGCGATCCGGACCGGATCGGGCCGTTTGGCGCGGACATCGGCCTTGGGTTTTGGCCGCTTCTCCACCGCAGGAATGGGCGAAAGCGCGGGTTTGGTCGCGACCGATTCGGCCGGAACAGGCGGAGCGAGCGGAGCGACCGGGGCTGGGGCCATGGCCGGCGCGGCCTCGCGGCCGGGAGCCTGGACCGTCGGCAGCAGGGAGACGAGGACCGGCGGCCGGGACACGGGCGCGGTCAAGGCCACGGAAAAGGCCAGGGCGGCAAGACCCGCGTGCAGCGCGACGGACAGTCCCGCCCAAGGCACGACCGCCGGCGGGCCGTCGCGCACCGGCCCCTCGACCAGATCGGGCGCGGGCGGCAAGAGGCCGCTGCAAAATTCCTGCTCCGGAACATCAAGGCTGGTTGGGTCAGTGGCAACGAACACCGGCATCCTACTCCTCGTCCACGCCGTGATTCTGAAAACAGGCGCGGAATAAATCATGACCTCATGAAGAAAATCACAATCTTCGATGCAGGAGGCAACTATTATATTTTTTTTATGTTATCAATTCAGTTTTTGTGTCACCATGGCGCACATCAATTCCCTTGACACTTGTTGGCAAAATCTTGCCGCAAGCCTCCCGCAATGACTATCAGGCCAGCTTCAATTCGTATTCAGCCAGCTTGTAGCGCAGGGTGCGCGGGCTCACGCCCAGCAGTTCGGCCAGTCTCGCCTTGCTGCCCCCGGCCTCGTTCCAGGCCCGGACAATGGCCGCGACCTCGGCCTGGCGCACGGCCGCTTCCAGGGTC
>CAYLNA010000155.1:0-4848 GCA_964384665.1 uncultured Desulfovibrionaceae bacterium
ATCATGAACGCTATGTCCGCAACAGTAAAACCAATGAACAAGGCGTATATCCTGCTGGTTATCGTTTGCAGCTATCTGCTGATCGTCCTCGATATTTCCATCGTCATCGCCGCGTTGCCCAGGATGCAGCTTGACCTCGGCTTCACTGCTGCTGGTCTGTCCTGGGTGCAGAACGCCTACATTTTGGCCTTTGGAGGCCTGCTGCTTCTTGGTGCCCGTGCCGGTGACATGCTTGGCCGCAGGCGCATGTTCATCAGCGGGCTGATTCTTTTCACACTGGCGTCTCTGGCTATCGGCCTTGCGCAGTCAGCAGAACTGCTGGTCGTGTTTCGCGCCGTTCAAGGTGTCGGAGCCGCGATTCTGGCGCCCTCCACCTTGGCGTTGCTGACCACCAACTTCGCGGCAGGTTCGGAGCGGACCCGCGCCGTGGCCATGTACGGAGCCGTGGCCGGCATAGGAGCCAGTGTCGGCCTGGTTATGGGCGGTGTCCTGACAGACTGGCTGTCCTGGCGAGTTGGTTTCCTGGTCAACGTACCTTTGGGCATCGCCCTGATGATCGGGGCTTGGCGGTGGATCACCGAGTCAGAACGTCGGTCCGGCAGCTTCGACATCGTCGGTGCTCTGACTTCGACCCTGGGGATGACCGCACTTGTTTACGGCATCGTGCGTTCGGCCAGTGCCGGCTGGTCGGACTCCCTGACCCTGACGATGGCCACATGCGGCGTCGCGCTCCTGATCGTACTGGTGATCAACGAAGCTAAGGTCGTACAACCAATCATGCCCTTACGTTTGTTCGCACATCATGAACGCCTGGGCGCTTATCTGTGTCGATTTCTGTTTCTCGGTGCCATGGTCGGGTTCTGGTTCTTCACCGCTCAATACTTGCAGCGCGTGCTCGGCTTCAGCGCGTCCGAAGCCGGGCTGGCCTTTCTGCCAGTGACAATCCCTAATTTCCTAAGCGCTCTGTCTGTTCCCCGCATGACTCGCCGATTCGGCAATGCCGGACTCATGGTCGGCGGGTTGCTTGTCTCGCTGCTGGGCATGTTCTGGCTGAGTCATGTATGTGTAGATGCCTCCTACCTGACAAGTGTGGCCCTGCCCATGGTGCTAATCGGCATCGGTCAGGGATGCACGTTAAGCCCGTTGACAGTTTCCGGTGTGGTTGAGGTGTCCAAAGAGGATGCCGGAGCAGCCTCGGGACTGGTCAATGTTGCTCATCAATTGGGCGGATCCATGGGGCTTGCCGTGCAAGTCGTGCTTTTCGCGGCAGCCGGTGGCACGACAGGATCTCCCGAAGCCCTGGTTCAGGGTATATCTGCTGCTTTGACCGGCAGTTCGGTCATGCTCGCGCTAGCCCTGGTCCTGGCTTGGCTTCTTGTCATTCGTCCACGCTTTACGCCGGTCAATGTTCCTGTCTGCAATCAATAACCACAAGGAGATTATGCCATGAAAAAGGACCTCGATCATATGGAACGTCCCCTGTCCCGCCGGGAAATGCTGCGCCGCACCGCAGGAGGACTTGCGGGAGGAATGCTGGCCGGACTGGCCGCTCCGATGTTCGCGAGCTGGACAGTGTTTGCCGCCCAGGACGATACAAGGAAATTTTTGACCGTCTATTATTCGCGGTCCGGCAACACCCAAATCATGGCCGGTTTCATTCAGAAAGCGGTCGGCGGCGATCTGGTCAGGATCGAGACGGTCCACCCCTATCCCGAGGAATACCGGGCCACCACCCGTCAGGCCAGGGAGGAATTGGATTCCGGCTTCAAGCCGCCGATCACGACAAAAATCGGAAATCTTGCATCGTATGATGTCGTATTCATCGGATCGCCGTGCTGGTGGGCAACCATCGCCCCTCCGGTCATCACTTTCCTTACCGAAAACGACCTTGCCGGAAAGACCGTGGTCCCGTTCATGACCCACAAGGGTAGCGGGCTGGGCCGGACTCAGTCGCATGTGGAATCGCTCTGCCCGAATTCCAAGGTGCTCAATGGGTTGGCCATCTGGGGGGAAGACATCAGTTCGTCCCAGGATGAGGTGGCCGAGTGGTTGCGCGGAGTGGGGCTGACCGCGTGATTCCGGTGCTCTCTGGTGTTGCGTCCGGCGCATGGGCGGCACGCAGAGCCGCATGCTCCGGCCCGTCCGACATGGCCCGCGCCTCCCGCATCACCTCCGCTAAACTCTGGCCATTTCCGCGTACGGAGATATTGGAGAAACGGGCAAGAATCGCGGAGGATCGGCTATTTCAGGGCATTTCTGTATGGGGCTGCCCCACAGCCTGGCCCTGTTGGCGGATCAGCTTCAGGGCCTCGGTCGTGGGCAGAGGTCTGGCGAACATGTAGCCCTGGGCGCGGTCGCAGTGGATGTCCTGCAGTCGCTGCAGCTGTTCCTGGGTCTCCACTCCTTCGGCCGTGACCCGCAAACCAAGGTTGTGGGCCATGCTGATGATGGAGCGCACGATCTCGGCGTTTTCCTTCGGCGTTTCCGTGCCGCTGATGAAGGACCTGTCGATTTTGAGGATGTCCACGGGAAACTGGCGCAGATAGTTGAGGGAGGAATACCCGGTGCCGAAATCGTCCACGGCCAGCAGCACGCCGAGGTCCTTGAGGCGGCGCAGCTTCTCCACGGCGCTGTGCGGATCGTGGACAATGGCGCTTTCCGTGATCTCCAGTTTCAGGCGCGCAGGAGCAATGCAGTTGGTCGTCAGGCTTCTGGCGATCATGTCGACCAGGGTGTGTTGCCCGAACTGCCGGCAGGACAGATTGACGCTCATGCTCAGGCCGCAACCCCTGTCGCCACTGGCCTCGTCCCAGGCCCGGAGCTGCCGGCAGGCTTCGCTAACCACCCATTGTCCGAGGGGGATGATGAGGCCCGATTCCTCGGCCAGCGGAATGAAACTGTCCGGCATAATGAGACCCCGCTGGGGATGGTTCCAGCGTACCAAAGCTTCAAAGCCCTCCAGCTCCTCTCCGTTCACGGTGAAGATGGGCTGGTAGTGCAGCTCCAGATGGTCGTGCTCGATGGCCTGGCGCAGCTCGTTTTCCATGGTGATGACAGCGAGGACCTCCTGGCGCATGCGCCTGTGGAAGACGAGGTGCCCGCGTCCGCGTTCCTTGGCCTTGTACATGGCGATGTCCGCATCGCGGACGATATCCTCGGCCTGGGTGTATCTGCTCGATTCCAGGACGATGCCGACACTGGCCCCGGGCAGAATTTCCTTGCCGTTCCAGAAGAACGGTCGGCGCATTTCGGCCTGGATGCGGTTGGCTACGGCGATGACTTCCTTGTTCGCACGGAATTCTTCCAGGAGGATGGCGAATTCGTCTCCCCCGAGGCGGGCCACGGTGTCCATGGCGCGAACGCAGCGCGACAGACGGGTTGCGATTTCGACGAGCAGGGCGTCTCCGGCCTGGTGGCCGAGGGAATCATTGACCCACTTGAACTTGTTGAGGTCGATGAGCATGGCCGCGAAATGGTAGTCCGGGCGGCGTTTCATGCGTTCCACGGACCGTCCGAGGCGCTCCCGGAACAGGGAGCGGTTGGGCAGGCCGGTCAGGGAGTCATGGAAGGCTTGGTGGATGATCTGACGTTCGAACTCCTTGCGTTCGGAAATATCCTGATAGACCCAGTATATGTTAGTGGTTTCCCCGCCGATGCGGACGGGCGAGCCGAGAATGGTCACAGGCACGAGAGTGCCGTCCTTGGTGCGCCGGATGGTTTCGCGCTGGATGATTTCGCCGTCCAGCACCCGCTGGCGAACATTTTGGACTTCCGTCAGCTGATCCTCGGGTACAATGACCAGGCGGTTGTCCTGGCCCAGAACCTCGTCGCGGCTGTAGCCGAACAGAGTTTCGAAGCCCGGATTCACGTCGACGATGATGCCTTCGATATCCACCAGCACGATGGCCAGGGGTGCATTTTCGAACAGCTGGCTGCACAGGGCGTGCTGGCGTTCAAACGCCGTTTGCATGGTCCGGCGTTGGGTGATGTCGATGACGGAGCCCTCGTAGCGCAGGACTCGGCCGTGTTCGTCGCGCACGACCCGCGCGTTTTCCGCAATCCAGATCGTGGCGCCGTCCTTGCGGCGGATGGCCGATTCGAATTCGAACAGGGCGTCCTGCTCCGTGAGCAGGCGGACGAATTCCTCGCGTCGGCCCGGATCGACATAGAGCTGGGATCCGATGTCGCGGAAATGCGTCAACAACTCATCCGGACTGTCGAACCCGTAAATGTGCGCCAAAGCCGGATTGACCTGCAGATAGCGGCCTTCCGGCGTAGTTCGGAACATGCCTTCCACGGCGTGCTCGAAGATGCTGCGGAAGTCCTCCTCGGCGCGGCGCAGTTCGTTTTCGTAACGCCTGCGCTGGGAAACATCGCGGAAGATGCCGATGCAGCAGCGCTCCCGACTTCCTGCAAATTCCGTCACCACGGCTTCCAGAGTCAGTGACGCGCCGTCTGCGCCCCGGCCCGTCAGTTCCATCTGTCCCTGGAGCAGTGCATCCTGCAGCCAGGGTGAGGCGTCTATTTGCGGATACAGCAGGTCCGGGAGACGCATGCCGGGCAGAGTGGCCGGCCCACGCCCGAAGACAGCGCCGGCCTCGGGACTTGCGGAAATGATCCGCAGCGTGTTCGCGGTGAAGACAAGGATGGCCTCGGGGTTTGCATGAATGCTGGCCATGGGATGGGTCGTGGTGTCTGACATGATCGGGCGGCGGTTGCACAATCAATGCCGGACAGGATTATGCTTGCATTTTCGTCATCGATGGAGATGAATGTTTGAAAAAAAGCGTTGCTAGGTGGTTTTGTATGACAATTCCGTATGGAATATGTGACGAAATTGGCAAATTT
>CAYLNA010000156.1:0-4812 GCA_964384665.1 uncultured Desulfovibrionaceae bacterium
TGCAGAAGGACATCGACGAACTGGCCGCGACCATCGCCGCCCAGCAGTCGACCCTGGACGCGGAACTGGCCGACAAGCGCGCCCGCCTGGAAGTCCTGAACAAGGAAAAGACCCAGGCTTCCCAGGCCGTGCCCGCGCCCATTCTGGTCCGCTACAATTTCATCCGCGACCGCATCCCCAATCCGGTCATCGTTCCGGTCAGCGAGGCCGTGTGCCAGGGCTGCCACGTTGTCATCCCGCCCCAGGCCTTCATCGACCTGCAGAAGGGCGAGCAGATCCTGAGCTGCCCCAACTGCCAGCGCATCATCTACTGGGAACGTCATTTCTCGGGCAACGATTGATATTTTACGGAGTCGGACAGGCTGTCGCCGCCGGCCGCGAGGCCGGGGGAGGAAAGTCCGGACACCACAGGGCAGGATGCTGGATAACGTCCAGCGGGGGCGACCCCGGGATAGTGCCACAGAAACAAACCGCCCCGACGCAAGTCGGGGTAAGGGTGAAAAGGTGGGGTAAGAGCCCACCAGTTGTCGCGGTGACGCGGCAAGCTCGGTAAACCCCATCCGGTGCAAGACCAAATAGGAAGGTGACCGGCCCGGTCACGACCCTTCGGGTAGGTTGCTGGAGACGGCGGGCAACCGCCGCCCTAGAGGAATGACAGCCGCCCGGCGACGGGCACAGAATCCGGCTTATCGTCCGGCTCCGTATTTCTTCATGATGACATCCTCGCTTTGGACCATCCTCCTGGCCGCCGGTCAGGGCTCGCGTCTGGCCCCGGCCGCCGGCGGCCAGCGCAAGCAGTTCCTGCCTTTCGAGGGAGAGCCGCTCTATTGGCGCGCCCTCCGGACTCTGGCCGCCGTGCCGAGCTTGGCCGGCTTGGTCGTAGTCTTTCCGGAAGCGGAACTGCCCGCGCGCGCGGCGGAACTGGACAGCCTCAAGGCCCGCCACGCCCCTGGCGTGCCCGTCCTGGCCGTGGCCGGCGGGGAGCGCCGGCAGGACTCGGTCCGTCTGGGTCTGGCCGCCCTGCCTCGGGACTGCGGCCGCGTCCTGGTCCACGACAGCGCCCGGCCCTTTTTCTCCGCCACCTTGGTCCACGCCCTGCTGGATGGCCTGACGCCCGACGTGCAGGGCGTCGTGCCCGGCCTCGCGGTCACGGACACCATCAAGGACGTGGACGGCGACCGCGTCCGCGCCACCTTGGACCGTTCCCGCCTGGTCGCGGTGCAGACTCCGCAGCTCTTCCCGACCGACATCCTGCGCCAGGTCCACGCCCAGGCCCTGACCGAGGACTGGCGAGTCACGGACGACGCCAGCATGATCGAACTGGCCGGCGGCGTGGTCCGCATCGTGCCCGGCGAGGTCGACAACATCAAAATCACCACCCCGGAGGACCTGCGCGTGCTTGCCATTCCCTCGACTCCGCCCAGGCCCTGCACCGGATTCGGCTACGACGTCCACGCCTACGGCGGCGACCGGCCCATGGTCCTGGGCGGCATGCCCATCGCCGGCGCGCCCATGGTCAAGGCCCATTCCGACGGCGACGTGCTCCTGCACGCCCTGTGCGACGCCATCCTGGGCTGCCTGGGCCAAGGCGACATCGGCGAACATTTTCCGGACAATGACGCCCGCTTCGAGAACATGGCCTCGGGCATTCTCTTGTCCGAAGTCATGGACAAGGCCCGCGCCGCCGGCCTGACCATCCATCACGTGGACCTGACCGTCATCGCCCAGATCCCGCGCCTGTCCCCGCACAAGACGGCCATCCGCTCCAACGTGGCCCGGCTGATGGAGCTTGATGATTGCCAGGTCAACGTCAAGGCCACCACCGAGGAACGTCTGGGTTTCACCGGCCGCAAGGAAGGCATCAAGGCCGTGGCCGTGGTCACCGCCGAGAGGGCGCGGACATGACCAATTTCAAGACCGGCGGGCCATGGATCACCCGCTTCGCGCCAAGCCCCACGGGCGTGCTGCACCTGGGCAACGTACGCGCGGCCATCCTGAATTTTCTCCTGGCCCGGCAAAGCGGCGGCAAATTTCTGCTCCGCCTGGAGGACACGGACCGGGAGCGTTCCACCTTCGCTTCCGAGGCGGCCATTTTGTGGTCCCTGTCCTGGCTAGGCCTGATTCCGGACGAGCCGGTCCGCCACCAAAGCCTGGGCCTTCCCCGCTACGCCCAGGCCGTGCGGGACCTGGTGGACCGCGACTTGGCCTACCCCTGCTTCTGCACCGAGGCCGAGCTGGAGCGCGACCGCGAGCTGGCCGCCCAAAACGGCCTGCCCCCGCGCTACAGCGGACGCTGCGCCCATCTCGACCCGGCCGAACGAGCCGCGCGCCTGGACCGGGGCGAGGCTCATGTCATCCGGCTGCGCTGCCCGGCCGACAGAACCATCCGGTTCACGGACCTGATCAAGGGCGACATGAGCGTGCCAACCTCAGCCTTCGGCGACTTCGTGCTCCTGCGCTCCACGGGCTGGCCCAGCTACAACCTGGCCGTGGTCGTGGACGACGCGGACATGGGCGTCAATCTGGTCCTGCGCGGCGAGGACCATCTGACCAACACGGCCCGCCAGATCCTGCTGTACGAAGCCCTGGGCTGCGCCCTGCCCGCCTTCGCCCATCACGGCCTGCTGGTGGACCCGGACGGCAAGAAGCTGTCCAAGCGCACCGGAGCCCTGAGCATCCCGGAATGCATGGACATGGGCCTTTCGCCCCTGGCCGTGGTCCAGTATCTGGCCGGTCTGTCCGGAGCCCTCCAGACCAAAACGATCCTTCCCTCCCTCGACGAGATGGCCCGGGCCTTCAACCCCTTTGCCCTGGGCCGGGGCAACGCGGTCCTGAGCATCGAGGAGCTGAAGCATTTCAGCGCCCGCGTCTTCCGGGCCACCGAGCCAGCCAGTCTGGTCCGCGCCCTGGACGAGAGTCTGCCGCCCACGGACCCCTGGCGCGATCTGGACGAACCGACCAAATGCGACCTGACCGTCAGCCTGCGCGAAAACGCGGCCAGTCTGGAAGAATTGCGCGGCCTGCTGCCCCATTTCACGACCGACGACGTCCGCTTTTCTCCCGAGGCCCTGCGCGAGCTGGCCGCCAGTCTGCCGGTGCTTTCAGCCCTGGAGCAGACCTTGGCCGACCACGATCCTTCGGCCCGTCTGGATAAGACGGCGATCAACGCCGTACTCCGCCAGACCGGTGAGGCGGCCCAGGTCAAGGGCAAACAGCTCTACCACCCCATCCGCCTGGCCCTGACCGGAGCCGAATCCGGCCCGGAACTGACCGCCCTGCTGACCCTGCTTCCGGCCGGACGGATCAGACAGCGCGTCCGGACGACGGCGGCCATATTTTCCCAATGCAACCACAAGGACTGAGCATGCAAATTTTCAACAGCTTCACCAGGAAAAAGGAAGAATTCGTCCCCCTGACTCCGGGCAAGGTGTCCATGTACGTCTGCGGCATCACCGCCTACGACTACTGCCACATCGGCCACGCCCGCTCGGCCGTGGTCTTTGACGTGTTGGTGCGCTACCTGCGCTACATCGGCCTGGATGTGACCTTTGTCCGCAACTTCACCGACGTCGATGACAAGATCATCAACCGCGCCAACCGCGAGGGCTCGGATTCCGAGACCATCGCCCGGACCTACATCGACGCCTTCCACGAGGACATGGCGCGTCTCGGCATCCTGCCCGCCGACATCGAGCCCAAGGCCACGGAACACATCGCGGAGATGATAAAGCTCTGCGAGAACCTCATCGCCAAGGGCCACGCCTACGCAACGCCCAGCGGTGACGTCTATTTCCGGGTCCGCTCCTACGCCAAGTATGGCCAGCTCTCGGGGCGCAACATCGAGGAACTCGTGTCCGGGGCGCGCATCGAACCGGGCGAGGAAAAGGAAGATCCGCTGGACTTCGCCCTGTGGAAAGGGGCCAAGCCGGGCGAACCGTCCTGGACCAGCCCCTGGGGCCAGGGCCGGCCGGGCTGGCACATCGAGTGCTCGGCCATGAGCGAGCGTTACCTGCCCCTGCCCTTTGACATCCACGGCGGCGGCCAGGACCTGACCTTCCCCCATCACGAAAACGAACGCGCCCAGAGCGAGGCCGCCACGGACAAGCAGTTCGTGCGCTACTGGGTGCACAACGGCTTCGTGCAGATCAATTCCGAGAAGATGTCCAAGTCTTTGAATAATTTCGTGACAATCCGCGACATCCTGGCCAACTACCTGCCCGAGGTGCTGCGCTTCTTCCTCATCACCAAACACTACAGAAGCCCCCTGGACTACACGGCCGACGCCCTGGAAGAGACGGAACGCGCCCTGAAGCGCATCTACCTGACCAAGGCCGCCGCCGAGGCCCACGTGGCCGGAACCAAATGGAGCGCCACGCCGCTTCCGGCCGAGATCGTGGTCGAGTCCACGGCCCTGGAGGCCAAGTGGGACGAGGCCATGGCCGATGACATGAACACCGCCGCAGCCCTGGGCCATATCTTTGTGCTGATGAAAATCGTCAACCGCATCCTGGACGACAAAACCCTCAAAAAATCCGCCGACGGCCGCGATCTGATCCGCCACGCCCTGAAGCTCTTCGAGCGCTGGGGCGAGGTGCTGGGCCTCTTCCAGATGGACAGCGCCACGTTCCTGACCCAGCTCAAGGACAGCCGGATCAAGCGTCGCAAGATCGACACGGCCCTGATCGAGGCCAAGCTGGCCCAGCGCCAGGAAGCCCGCGCAGCCAAGGATTTCGCCCGCTCCGACGCCGTCCGCGACGAGCTTCTGGCCCTGGGCGTAACCATCCAGGACACGGCCCAAGGCCCGCAGTGGGA
>CAYLNA010000157.1:0-4804 GCA_964384665.1 uncultured Desulfovibrionaceae bacterium
CAGGAGCTGACCCAGATCGCCCTGGGCTACGAAGACATCGCCGCCTTCCTGGGCGATTTGAGCCTGGACAGCCCCGACGCCGAAGAAGATCACGGCCAAGCCGTGACCCTGTCCACGGTCCATTCCTCCAAGGGGCTGGAATGGGACGCGGTGCTTATCATCGACCTCGTCGAGGACCGCTTCCCGTCCCGCCACGCGCTGAACGACAACGACGATTTCGAGGAAGAACGTCGGCTTTTGTACGTGGCCTGCACCAGGGCCCGCGCCCATTTGAGCCTTTTCTCCCCCGAGACCCTCTACAGCCGGGAACTCGCGGCCAGCACTCCGGTCCGGATGAGCCCCTTCCTGGAGGACATCCCGGCCCATCTCATGAACCGCTACCGCGAGCAGTACACCGGCGGCCTGGGCCTGCAAGCCGCGCCCAAGCCCAGACCCGAACTCTCCAGCCCCGCCCGCACGGCTCCGCCCGCGTCGCGGACGGATGAACACGCCCAGGCCGCGCCCAGCCCCCAGCCGTCACCCCACACCCCGGTCCAAGGCGCCTACTGCCGCCACAAAATCTTCGGCCGGGGCAAGATCGTGTCCCGCGTCGAGCCGAACAAATACAAAATCAACTTCCCCGGTTTCGGGCTGAAGCTCATCATCGAGGATTATGTGGAGCTGGAATAGACGGGGATGACCGTCGGGGCGATTCGTGAACCTCCCCCATCCGTGCGCGACCACAGGGACCGCCATGACGTATCGACCGCCGTACACCATCACCCCGGAAATCCTGAATCTGGTCGCCGGGATCAGCGAAGCCATCGGACGTCTGGCCGTTCTCGCCGAGCAGTCCAGGGCGCTGCGCCTGCGCCGCGTCAACCGCATCCGCACGGTGCATGGCTCGTTGGCCATCGAGGGCAACACCCTGAGCGAGGCCCAGATCACCGCGATTCTGGACGGCAAAAGGGTCATCGCCCCGCCCCGCGAGGTGTTGGAGGCAAAAAACGCCCTGGCCGCCTATGACCGGTTCGACATCTGGCGGCCCGATGTGGAAAGGGATCTGTTGGAAGCGCATCGCGTCATCATGTCCGGCCTGATCGATGAAGCCGGAGTCTATCGACGCGGCGGCGTGGGCGTGATGGCCGGGAATCAGGTCATCCACATGGCCCCACCGGCCAGCCGGGTTCCGGTGCTGATGGGCGAACTCTTCCGGTGGCTGGCCACGGGGGAGGATCACCCGCTTATCGTCAGCTCGGCCTTTCACCATGAATTCGAGTTCATCCATCCTTTTGCCGATGGCAACGGCCGCATGGGCCGCCTGTGGCAAAGTCTGATTCTGGCCCGCTGGAATCCCGTATTCTCGGATATCCCGGTGGAGAGCCTGGTTTTCGAGCATCAGCCCGAATACTACCAGGCTCTACGGGACAGCGCCAATCAGGCCGATTCCGAGCCCTTTATCACCTTCATGCTGACCATGATCCGGGACGCGATCATGACGTCCGTCCCGACCGACCAAGTAACCGATCAAGCAACCGACCAAGTAGCCCTCCTGCTCACGGCCCTGGCCACCGCCGAACTGAGCGGCGCCGACCTGATGAAGGCGCTCAACCTGTCGCACCGGCCCACGTTCAGAGCAAATTACCTCAATCCGGCCTTGCAAGGCGGCTGGGTCGAACGCACCCAACCCGACTCGCCGCGCAGTCCGACTCAGCGCTATCGGTTGACGCCAAAAGGCCTCGGATGGTTGCGGCGACACCAGGACGGCGCGGCCTGAGCACGAATGCTCCGTCAACAACTGCCCACATTGACATAGGCATACAACGCATCGCCCTCGGCGTCCCGGCCCAGGCGGTCGAAAATGGCCTTCAGGGCCACGCATTCCGTGGCGAAGATGTTCTCGTCCCCGATCTGGGCGTACAAGCCGGTGGCCCGCATCACGTCCAGGACTTGTTTCTTGAGCCCCGAAAAAACCAGATCCACGCCTGTTTCCCGCAGTTGCGTGACCAGATGTTGCAGCATCTCCTCGCCGGTGGCGTCCATGAAATTGATGGCGTCGCCCACCACCAGCAGAAAGCGCGTCTTTTTGTGCTCGGCCAGGGCTTTCAGCACCGCGTCCTCGAAATGGGAGGCGTCGGCGAAATAGAGGGAGCCGTCGAAGCGCAGCACCGTGACCAGGGTTGAAGTGGTCAGGTCCGGATGAACGTGCACGTCGCGCAGGGTGCCGTCCTCGAACCGGCCCAGGATGGCCACGCGCGGGGCCATGGTCCGGTGCAGATAAAGGCCGATGGCCAGGGCCGCGCCGACCATGATGCCCCGATCCAGATGGGGCGCGGCCAGCAGGGTGACGACGAAGGTGACCACGGCCACGATGCCGTCGCCCCGGCTGGCCTTCCAGGTGTGCAGGAAGGCCTGGGGCGTGATCAGGCCGGTCACGGCCAGAAGGATGATCATGGCCAGGACGGACTTGGGCAGATGATACAGGTACGGCGTGAAAAAAAGCAGGGTCGCGGCCACGAAGATCCCGTTGAAAACCATGGCCAGCCCGGTCTTGGCCCCGGCCTGGAAGTTGATGGCCGAACCCGTGAACGACCCGCAGGCCGGATAGGCCTGGAAAAAGGCCCCGCCGATGTTGGCCAGCCCCTGGCCGATGAGTTCCTGATTGGGGTCGATATGCTGACGGGATTTGCTGGCCATGGCCTTGGCCATGGAGATGGATTCCATGAACCCGACCAGGGCGATGATCAGGGCCGAGGCCAGGAGTTGCAGGGCCGCGTCCACGTTCAGGGTCGGCGTGGTGAACGAAGGCAGTCCGGCTGGAACCGCGCCGACCACGTCCCCTCCGCCCACCAGATGCAACACGCCACCCTCCACGCGCTTGATGCGCCAGGCCCGACCATCGCCGATCATGTCCGCCGGAGCCGCGCCCACTTCATGCAGCACGCCGTCATCCTGCCCCACCGGACGCACGAAACGCAGCTTGCGGACAGCCCGCAGCAAGTCATTGTGTTCCTTTTCCAGAACTTTTTTGTCGATGCCGAGCAACTCGACACGGTGCCGCAGATCGGCCGCGCCCCGCTCGTCCCCGGCCTTGGCCGCCTCGCGGAGCAAGCCCGCCAGCTCCGTGGACTCGGCGGCCAGGGCCGCGATCCGCGCGGTCCGGTCCTCGTACCGCTCCACCACCGCGCGGGCCTGGGGCGTGACGATGTCCGCGAGCGTGGCCTGGCTTTTCTGATCATAGCCGAGCCAGGCGCTTAAAGCCGTGGTCAGGCCCACGGCGAGAAGCACGCCAGCCTTGGACAGGGCCGGAATCCGCTTCATGCCGAGCATAAGCCCCAGGCCCAGAAGACCCATGGCCAGGGTCGGCGGATGGGTCTGGCCCAGATGGCCGAGCATCTCCCAGACATCGAGCAAAAAGAACTCGCCGCGCCCCTTGGGGATACCCAGCAGCATATCCAACTGGGACAGGCCGATGATGATGGCCGCCGCGTTCATGAACCCGAGAATGACCGGATGGGAGATGAAATTGACGATGGTCCCGAGCTTGATCGCGCCCAAAAGGAGCTGGACGAGGCCGACGAGCAGGGTCAGGAGCAGGGCCAGCCCGATGTATTCCGGGGTGTTGGTCACGGCCAGGGGCGTGACGGCGGCGGCGGTCATGAGCGAAACGATGGCCACCGGCCCCGTGGCCAACTGCCGCGACGAGCCCCACAAGGCCCCGACGATGGCCGGCACGAAAGCCGTGTACAGGCCGAAATACAGGGGCAGGCCCGAAAGCTGGGCATAGGCCATGGCCTTGGGCGCCAGGACCAGGGCTCCGGTCACGCCGGCCATGAGGTCGGCGCGCAAAATCAGGGTGGAAAGGGGGAGCCAGGCCAGAAAAGGAAAAAATCGCCGCAGTCTGTCAGTCATGATGCATCCTGTCTGAAAGATGATCCACGAAAGTGAGTCAGAACCGTTTTTCAGCACATTCGGTTCATGACTTGTCCAACGCTGGATTCCGGCTTTCGCCGGAATGACAATGTTTTTTCCTTGTCCGTCATACCGGCGAAGGCCGGTATCCAGTCCGCATTGTCACGAATGAGCTGAACAGAGTCGGAACCTATCAAGCCACTCCTGGCCGTTCCCGACGACGTCAGGCCGTCACGACCAGCACCGCGCAGTGCGCCCAGCCGCAAACCTCCTTGGTCACCCGGCCCGTGAACATCCGGGGCAACGGCCCGCCGCTCACCCCGCCGATCATGATCATGTCCACACCCCGTTCCTCGGCGGCGCGCACGATGACATTGGACGGATGCCCGACCTCGGCCACGGCCTCGAAGGCGAAGTTGGACCATCGGTCCCGCCCCCTGGCGCAAACGTCCTCGACCATGCGCCGGGCCGCGTCCAGCCCGCCCGGCCGCTTGGTCACGGCCACGAAGGTCAGCCGCTCCAGGGTCTGGCAACACTCGCCCAGACTGAGCGCTTCCTCCACGGCCAGACGGCTGCTGGCCGAATCCTCCACCGCCACGAGGACATGGGTTCCCGTGCGCAGGCTGTCCTTGGGCAAGACCATGACCATGGGAAACCCCAGGCCGATGACCTTGGACGTCATGCTCCCGACCATCAGATACAGCCGCCCGGCTCGGCCATGCCGGCCCATGAGGATGACGTCGGCCCGGCGCAGGCGGGCCTGTTCGACAATGGCGTGCTCCGGAACCGAGGACCCGACGACCACGGTTTCGCACTCCACCCCGCTGTCCTGGGCCATCCGGCGTATCCGCTCCAAGTGCGGGGCGACCTGCTTCTGACGGCGCATGACCGTGGCGTTGGCCGACTTGAGGGA
>CAYLNA010000158.1:0-4795 GCA_964384665.1 uncultured Desulfovibrionaceae bacterium
CACGCGCAGGGCAAAGACAAAGGGCTCGGCGCTGAAAGCATACCAGGCCAGGCCGGACGTCACGGCCAGAGCCATGACCACGGGCACGAAATAGAAGCTGATGGTGTCGGCCAGACTGGCGATGGGCGCCTTGGAGCCCTGGGCGTCGCGGACCAGGCGCACGATGCGGGCCAGCATGGTGTCTTCTCCGACCTGTTCGGCGCGCAGGACCAGCGCTCCGGTGGTATTCAGCGTGCCGCCGAAAATGCGGTCGCCGGGCGCGCGGCGCACGGGCAGGGGCTCGCCGGTGAGCATGGATTCGTCGATGTGGCTTTCGCCCTCGGCCACTTCGCCGTCCACGGGGATGCGCTCGCCGGGTCGGATGCGCAGCCGGTCGCCGGGTTCGATTTCCTCCACGGCAATGGGCCGTTCGCTCTCGCCCTCGACCAGCACGGCCGTATCCGGGGCCAGGGCCATCAGCGCCCGCACCGCGCCCGTGGTTCGGGAGACGGACCGGGCCTCGAAGAATTTGCCAAGCGAGATCATGGCGATGAGCACGGCGGCGGATTCATAATAGAGGTCCATGGCCCGGACCATGGCGTCCAGGCCGAGCCAGATCTCGACCGTGTTCCACAGGGAATAGATCAGGGCCGCGCCCGTGCCCACGGCCACCAGGGAATCCATGTTCGGAGCGCGGCGGAGCAGGGCCGGAATACCGATGAGGTAAAAATTCCGGCCGCTCCAGACCACGGGCAGGGTCAGCAGCAGCTGGGCCAGGGCAAACGCGCCCGGGCTGTGCATGGGGTCGAGCCAGTGGGGCAGGGGCAGGCCCCACATGTGGCCCATGGACAGGATCAAAAGCGGCAGGGCGAAGACCATGGCCCGGATCACGCCCTGCTTTTTTTCGTCCAGACGGGCCGCGATGCGCGCCTCTTCCTCATCGGCGCGTTCTTTTTTCGGTAGCTCCGTGCTGAAGCCCGCGTCGTGGATGGCTTGGCGCAGGGCGCGCTGGGTGATCTGGCCCGGATCGAAGACAAAGCGCCCGCTTTCGGCCCCGAGGTTGACGCTGGCCTCCCTCACGCCGGGCAGACGGCTGGTGATGCGTTCGATGCGCGCCGAGCAGGCCGCGCAGTGCATGCCGCCGAGTTTCAGATCAAGAATGGCCTCCCGGCTCGGTGCTTCCACCGTGAAGCCCAACTCGCGCACCCGCTCCAGAATCCGCTCCAGGGGCAGAGCCTGGGCGTCGAAGCGCAGGTCCATGTCGCCGGTGGCCAGATTGACGGCCACACTGTTCACGCCGGGCATGGCTCCGATGATCTTTTCGATGCGGGTCGAGCAGGCCGCGCAGTGCATGCCGCCCACGGCCAGCCGTTCGGAACGTATATCGTTGTTCATGTGCGTCTCCTGCGTCTGTCATGACTGGTCAAACAACCAATATGTATCCCTTCTTCTATCAGTCAGAAACGGAAATTCCAAGCAGGTGATTGACCGATCAATCGCACTCGGATACATACATCAGCCACTATCTGTCCGAATCACGTTCGTGTCGGGCTTTCTTTTTTTCCGTTCCACCGTTTTTTTTCAACCAGGGGCCGGAAATGCGCCGGTTCCGCAAATCGGAGGAAGTATGTCCGTTGACGCCACCATGCATGTCGCGCGCCCAGGACGCCGAGATGCGTACCTCGACTGGATCCAGATGCTTACCGGAGCCGGTCTTGTCCTGTTCATCGCCTTCCACACCCTGCTCACTGCGTCCATCATTTTCGGACCCAATGCCCTGAATGGCGTGGCCGGAGCCCTGGAGTCCCTGCATCTGGACACCCTGGCCCACATTTTCGTGCCCATCCTCTTTTTCGTCCATTTCGCGGTCGCGGCGCGCAAGATTCCGTTCCGGGCCGAGGGCCAGGAAGCCATCTGGCGCGACGCCCGTCTCTTAAACCACCGCGATACCTGGCTGTGGCTGGTGCAGGCCGGATCGGCCATGATCATCCTGGTCCTTGGGGCCATCCACATGTGGACCAACATCAACGACGCGGCCATTCTCGCGGCCACGTCCACGGCCCGTGTGCAGAGCGGGGGCTGGACCCTCTTCTATCTTTTCCTCGTGCCACTGGTGCAGCTGCATGTCTTTATCGGCGTGTACCGCATCGGCGTGAAATGGGGCTTCATCACCGACGCCACCCGGCCCAAGGTCGTGAAGATCCTGACCATCGTCTTCGGCTGTGTCCTGGCTGTCGCGCTTATCGCCCTGGCCCGCTACGCCACCCTGACCGTCTAAATTTCGGGAGATCGCATGCATATCCATACTTCTGATCTGCTGGTCATCGGCGCTGGCCTGTCCGGTGAACGCATTGCCGTGGAATCGGCCCAGGCCGGATTCGATGTCGTCTGTCTGTCCATTGTCCCGGCCCGGCGTTCCCATTCTTCCGCGGCCCAGGGCGGCATGCAGGCCGCCATCGGCAACTGCGCCATGGGCGAGGGGGACTGTACGGACGTCCATTTTCTGGACACGGTCAAGGGCTCGGACTGGGGCTGTGACCAGGAAGTGGCCCGCATGTTCGCGGACACCGCGCCCATCGAGATGCGCCGTCTGGCCCACTGGGGCGTGCCGTGGAACCGCGTCGTGCCGGGCAAGTCCTTTTATTTCAAGGGCGGTGAAAAATTCGAGAAGTTCGAGAAGCCGGAAAAGGAAGGCCTGATCACGGCCCGCTCCTTTGGCGGCACGGCCAAATGGCGGACCTGCTACACCTCCGACGGCACGGGCCACGCGGTCATGTGCACCATGGACAACAAGTGCGCGGAGCTGGGCATCACCGTGCTGGACCGCAAGGAAGCCATCTCCCTCATCCATGACGGCGAGAAGTGCATGGGCGCGGTGGTGCGCTGTCTGCGCACGGGCAAGCTCGAAGTCTACCAGGCCAAGGCCACGGCCATCTGCACCGGCGGCTACGGCCGGCTCTATTCGGCCACGACCAACGCCGTCATCTGCGACGGCGCGGGCAACGCCATCGCCCAGGAAACGGGCGTGGTGCCCATCGGCAACCCTGAATCCATCCAGTTCCATCCCACGGGCATCGTGCCCACGGACATCCTGGTCACCGAAGGCTGTCGTGGCGACGGAGGCACGCTTTTGGATGTTCATGAAGAGCGGTTCATGCACATCTACGAACCGGAAAAGGCCGAGCTGGCCTCCCGCGACGTGGTCGCCCGGCGCATGACCGAGCACATGCGCGCCGGCCATGGCGTGCAGTCCCCCTATGGCGAACACCTCTGGCTGGACATCCGCCATCTGGGCGATCAGCACATTTCCACCAAGTTGCGCGAGGTGGATGAGATCTGCAAAAACTTCCTCGGCGTGGACGCCCGCACCCAGCTCATCCCGGTCCGCCCGACCCAGCACTATACCATGTCCGGCATCCGCACCGACAAGACCGGCGCGGCTTACGGCCTGAAAGGCCTCTATTCCGCCGGCGAGGCGGCCTGTTGGGACATGCACGGTTTCAATCGCCTGGGCGGGAACTCCCTGGCCGAAACCGTGGTCGCCGGCGGCATCATCGGTCGGCACATCGTCGAATACCTTCAGGGCACCGAGGCCACGTATTCCACGGCCCTGGTCAATGCCGAGGTGCGCCGTCAGCAGCGCCGTATCGACGATCTCATCGCCGGACGCCTCGGCAAGGAAAATGTCTACAAGGTCCGGGCCGAGATGCAGGAAGCGCTCATGACCGGCTGCTTCGTCTTCCGCAACGAAAAAGACCTGCAAGCCTGCATCGAGACCCTGCGGGGCGTGTACGAACGGGCCGGCAAGATCGGCCTGGTCTCCAATGGCCTCGGCGCGAACCATGAGGTCGCGGCGGCCCTCAAACTGCAAGGTCAGGTCCGTCTGGCCCTGGGCATCGCCACGGCCGCCCTGGCCCGCAAGGAAAGCCGGGGCAGTCACAACCGCGAGGACTACCCGGCCCGCGACGACAAGAACTGGCTGAACCGCACCCTGGCCTACTGGCCCGAGGGCGCGGACCTGCCCGTGCTCAAATACGAGGACGCCACCCCCTGGTTCGAGATTCCTCCGGGCGACCGCGGCTACGGCGGCGGCAAGATCATCCCGGCCGATCCCGAGACCATCGCGGCCAAGACCATCCAGGGCAAATAAGGAGCACGACATGGGCAGAACACTCACCTTCGACATTTTTCGCTACAATCCCCAGGACCCGGCTTCCACGCCGCACATGCAGCAGTTCGTGTTGGAAGAGACGACCAACATGACGCTTTTCATTGCCCTGAACCGGCTGCGCGAGGAGCAGGATCCCGGTCTGATTTTCGACTTCTGCTGTCGGGCCGGCATCTGCGGCTCCTGCGGCATGGTCGTCAATGGCCGTCCGCGCCTGGCCTGCCAGACCAAAACCAAGGACCTGCCGGACGAAATCACCCTCCTGCCGCTGCCGGTTTTCAAGCTGGTCGGCGATTTGTCCGTGGACACGGGCGTGTGGTTCCGGGACATGTACCAGAAGACCGAATCCTGGATTCACACCAAGAAGGTTTTCGATCCGACCCAGGAAGAAGAGCGCATGGACAACAAGGTCGCCGAACAGATCTACGAGCTGGAACGCTGCGTGGAATGCGGGTGCTGCATCGCGGCCTGCGGCACGGCCCGCATGCGTGACGACTTCCTGGGCGCGGCGTCCCTGAACCGTATCGCGCGTTTTGTCATCGATCCGCGCGACCAGCGCACGGACAAGGACTATTTCGAGGTCATCGGCAACGATTACGGCATCTTCGGCTGCATGGGACTTTTGGCCTGCGAGGACGTCTGTCCCAA
>CAYLNA010000159.1:0-4794 GCA_964384665.1 uncultured Desulfovibrionaceae bacterium
CGTGCGTTGACGCGGGGCGCGGAGGATTCATGCGTCATACCATTTCCGTCCTGGTCCAGAACAAGCCCGGCGTCCTGGCCGTCCTGGCCGCGACCTTTCAGCATCACGGCATCAACATTCGCTCCATTTCCTGCGCCGAGACCGAACGTGAGGACGTCTCGCGCATGATCATCTGTGTCGAGGCGAGGGCCGAGGATGTGCGGGCCATCACCGCCGAAATCGAGGCCCTGGAGTTCGTGCTGCGCATGGAGGACTTGTCCGCCCAGGACATGATCGACCGCGAGCTGGTCATGATCAAGGTCCGCATCACGCCGGGCACGGTCAGCCAGATTTTGCAGATCTTCGAGGTCTTCCGGGCCGGGGTCATCGACATGGGCAACGAGACCATTTCCGCCGAACTGTCCGCGCCCTCGGGCAAGGTCGCCGGCCTGATCCGCACCCTGGCGCCGCACGGCATCGTCTCCCTGAGCCGGACGGGTCTCATCGCCCTGACCCGGGGGGATGCGTGATGGCCGCGTCCGGCCCGGTCACGTCCCTGGACCGGATGGTGGAGCTGGTCCGGGCCCGGCGGCGGCCCGTGCGCGTGGCCATCGCCGCCTGCGCCGAGGCCAACGCGGTCTTGGCCGGGCTGGAGGCATTCCGCCAGGGCTTGGCCGAGCCTGTTTTCGTGGGCGACGTGGAGCGCATGCTGTCCTTGCCGGAATTGGCGGGCCAGGATTTTTCGGGCTTCCGCTGTTTGTCCGAGCCCGACGAGGCCAAGGCCCTGGGCCTGGCTCTTGACGAGTTGGCTGGCGGCCGGGCCGAGTTCCTGATGAAGGGCGGGGTCAAGACCGATGTCCTGCTGCGGGCCGTGTTGGGGCGCAAGCGCGGAGGAGAGGGTCTCTTGAGCCATATCGGCGTCTTTCCCCATCCGCGCGAGGAGCGCCTGGTCATCGTCACCGACGCCGGGGTCAATATCGAGCCGTCCCTGACCCGTAAGATCGACATCATCAGGAACGCCGTGAACGTGGCGCGGGCCTTGGGCATGAATCCGCCCAAGGTGGCCGTGCTCTCGGCCACGGAAAAGGTCTCGTACCAGGGCATGGAGTCGAGCCGCGACGGTGACATCCTGGCCCGGCTCTGCCGCATGGGTCTTTTCGGCGAGGCCCTGGTCGGCGGCCCCTTCGCCCTGGACATCGCCGTATCCGCCGAAAAGGCGCGGGCCAAGGGCGTGGACCATCCAGTAGCCGGCCGGGCCGACGTGCTGTGCGCCCCGAACATCGTGGCCGGCAATATCCTCTACAAGGCCGTGACCAGCCTCATGGACCTGCCCATGGCCGGGATCGTGGTCGGCGCCGGCTACCCCTTGGTCGTGCCCTCGCGCGGGGACTCGGACCGATCCAAGTTCTACGCCCTGGCCCTGGCCGCGTATCTGGCTGGCGCGGGGAGTTGATTCGTTCGTGATGTTTTGTTTGTAACTTCTTGAATACGTGTTGCTTTTTGTGCGCGCCCGCCGGGCGGTCTCCCTTGACTGCCCTCGCGGGTGTTTTATGTTTTTGGTGATTCCGGAATGGTTCCGGAGTCGAGAAACTCTTGAATCCTGGTCACGGAAAGGAGGTTGGCCATGACACTGATGAAATGGGATCCCTGGCGGGAAATCGAGGACATGTTCGATCGCTACACCAAGGCCGTTGGGTGGCCGCGTGGCGGACAGGAGGCCGTGGCCTCCAGTGATTGGTCCCCCCGGGTGGATATTGTCGAGGCGGAACAGGAGTTCCTGATCAAGGCCGATATTCCCGGCGTGGAAAAGGACCATGTCAAGGTGTCCGTGGAAAACGGGGTGCTGACCATTCAGGGCGAGCGTAAAATCGAGAAGGAAGAGAAGGACGCGAAGTTCCACCGCGTGGAACGCTTCACGGGCACGTTTGTGCGGAGTTTCACCGTTCCCGAGAACGTGGACGCGGACGCCATCAAGGCGGTCTTCAAGGACGGGATGCTGACCCTGCACCTGCCCAAGACCCAGAAGGCGTTGCCCAAGGCCATCGATATACTCGTTGAATGACATCCCGCGCCGAGGTTTCCGACCTCGCCCGTATCAGGACCGGCCACTGGCCGGTCCTGTCGTTTCCTGTCCTCAATGACCCGCGAAAAGCCGTGCAAGCCCGCCGCCCGTCATTCCGGCGAAAGCCGGAATCCAGTTCTTTCAAATGGTTGCAATGTTCCTTGGGGCGACGCGAGCCAAAAGGTTCGCGCGAATCCCCCCAGGGAAGGCATTGGCCCTGGCCCCGGCCCGTGCTACTCTTTCCCAACGCGGCGCGCCCCGCCTGGCAATTACAAAAGACCAAGGATCGGAAATGGTTTGGAGCATCCAGAAATTCGCGACACGCGGCTTCGCGGGAGCCATCCTGGTCTGCGCGCTGTGGGCTGTCTTCGCGGCCGCGGCCTTTTCCGCCGAGGTCATCGTCTTCGACCAGGGCAACCCGCCGTTCATGTATCTGGAAAACGGCCAGACGCGGGGTGTGTATCCGGCCATTATCGGGGACGCTTTTCGGCGCATGGGTGTCGGCGTCACGATGCAGTGCCTGCCCTGGCCGCGCGCCCTGCAGGGCGCCGATGCCGGAAGCTGGGGGGTTGGGGGGCTGTACATGACCGAGGAGCGGCTGTGGAAATATGACTATTCCGAGCCGATCTTCGAGGAAAAGCTGATGCTGTACGTGGTGCGCGGCAGGGAATTTCCATTTTCCGGCATCAAGGATCTGGCGGGAAAGCGGATCGGGGTCATGCGCGGCTGGACCTATGGGGATGAGTTCGAGCAGGCCGTGGCCGACGGGACGGTCATTCCCGATCCCGTCAACACCGAGCAGGCCAATGTCGGGCGGTTGCTGCTGGGGCGGGTGGATGTCATCGTGTCCGCCCCCGAGAGTCTGGCCTTGGTCCGCGACCTGATGGACCCGCGTGGTCGCGTTGTCGCCCTGCCGCGGCCCTTGGCCGTGAACAAAACCTATCTGAGCTTTCCGAAGTCCAAGAATCTGGCTCCGCTTCTGGACCGCTTCAACGCGGAATTGCGGCGGATGCGTTTCGACGGCGCTCTCGACCATCTCGTCCGCGAAAATCTGCGCTGACGCCTTATTTTCGGCGCAATGCTTCCACCACGCGCTCGATGCGTTCCTCCGCCATGGCCGCAGCCGCCGTGGCCTGCTCCGGCGGGGTATCCAGCTCGCGCAGGATGGCCCGCATGCGCGGCGCGTTCACGAGAATTTGGGCCGGAAGGTCCGGCCGGGCCGTGTCCTTGGTGCTGAAGAAATTCCAGGCCAGGGGCGTGGCCGGAGCGCGGAAGGGCCAGTCGACCTTGACCCGGAACAGGGCGGCCAGGGCGGACTTCAGGTCGGGGTCCAGGCTGTCCGGATCGATGGGCCGCCCGGCCCGCGCTTCGACCTCCTCGAACAGGGCCTGGTTCAGACGGTATTCCGGCGCGACGAGGCCGTACTCGAACCAGTCCTCGATGACCTCCCGCGCCGCCCGTTTCCAGGGCGCGTCCCCTTCGTGATAACTCGGACAGAAAAAGAGTTTGCAGGCCGCCCCGCCGTAAAAGCTTAGGCCCCGCCAATCCACGCCCTTGTTGCCTGTGGCCAGGGGATGGAGCAGGCATCCGATCCGCTCCCCGTCGTCCTGGATCAAGCCGACGAAAACGCAGTGATGAAAGTCCGCGATGGGATAGTCCGCGCCTTCTCGGACCAAGCGCTCCTGCTCGAAGGCCAGGATATCGTCCACGGTGCGCGGCACGTCCGCGAAGCGCTCCGTGCGTTCCAGCAGGATGGCCCGCAGCCCCTCGCGGCTCAGGCCGGTCATGTTGTAGAGCCCGCAGCAACCGCCGCAGGAAAGATTCGGCCCGGCCTGACAAAGATACACCCCGCCGGGAACCCGCGCGTCTTCGGGAAGCATGATCATGGGTCCTCCAATGTTTGGCCGGGGCTATCCCAAAGCCGGGCCGGAGGCAACGCGGGCGTCGGCCTGCCTGCCTGCGTCTTTTTTGTCGGAGGAAGCATGAACAGGGCATTCCACCGGATGGCCGCTGTCGCTGGCGTCAACATCCCGATGAACTTGTCGCTATCGATTGGATGCTTAACTTTGAGGAAGAACCCGCAAAAACTCGCGGAGGCCCAAAATCCGTCATTCCGGCGAAAGCCGGAATCCAGTTCTTTCCATGGACAAAAGACCGCAAGGGGGTGATCGCATGAAATCGAGCGTTAAGGCGCTGGTGCTGGCGTTGGTGCTGGCGTTGATGATGGGCATGGCCGCTTCCGCTTGGGCCTCGGGAGGCCAGAACCACGGCGAAACCGGGTCCGGAACGACGTCCACGGGTTCCACCGCGCAGGGAAGCGCGTCGCAGCCCCGTTCTGGTCGATAGACCACGGCTCGGGTTGAGCAACGGCGCGCGCCGTCGCATTGTGTCGTTTCACACCAAAAAGGCCCCGGATGCGCGCATCCGGGGCCGACTTGCGGAGGAGTCTCCACAACGGGCGTCATGCCTTGACGTTACGCCATGTCGTCCATGAGCGTGCCCTTTCCCGTGTACACGGGCATGAGCACGTCCTTTTGGAATTCATAGCTGTTGTTCGTTTGGTGCCGATGCTGGTTTTTGTTCATGTAATCGAGGGTCTTGCTCACCACGGCGGCCCCGAAGGTCCGCCGATCCGAGACTTGGGACGAAACGCCCAGGTCCGAGTTTCCTTGACTGTTCATAGCTCCTCCCGGTTGCAGAACATGACGCTTGTCTGCCTTATCGGACAAAAGGTAAAACTTTTTATCGAAAAG
>CAYLNA010000160.1:0-4775 GCA_964384665.1 uncultured Desulfovibrionaceae bacterium
CCTCGGATTTCATGCTGCTGTCCATGCGCGACATTCCAAACGGAAACACCCGCTACATCATGTATTCCAAGGCGGTGGACCCGGGCTTGGTCCGCAAGGTCGACGAGGTCATCAGCGCCGAGATCGGATACCTGCGGCCCGGGTCGTGATCCCGACGTGTTTGCGCGTGGATACAGAAAAAGCCCCCGGAATCTCGATTCCGGGGGCTTCGTCATGCGCGGGCCGGCCCGCTACGCTTGGACGCGCACGTCCGGCCAGATCTCGTCCACGCATTCAACGGTTTTGACCGTGATGCGTTTTCTGAGCTCCTTGGGGATTTCGTCCAGGTCGTGGGCGTTCTTGGCCGGGATGAGGACCTTGTTCACGCCGTGGCTGACCGCCGCCAGGATTTTTTCCTTGATCCCGCCCACGGGCATGACCCGGCCGCGCAGGGTGATTTCGCCGGTCATGGCCACGTCCGGGGCGATGGATGTGTTGGTGATGGCCGAGACCAGGGCCGTGTACAGGGTCACGCCGGCCGAGGGGCCGTCCTTGGGCGTGGCTCCCGCCGGGACATGGATGTGGATATCGTGGGTGTCGAAGAAGTCGTCGGCGATGCCCAGGCTCGCGCTCTTGGTGCGGGCGAAGCTCAGGGCGGCCTGGGCGCTTTCCTTCATCACGTCGCCGAGCTTGCCGGTCAGCATCAGCTTGCCCTTGCCGGGCAGCAGACTGCACTCGATGTGCAGGATTTCGCCGCCATACGGAGTCCAGGCCAGACCCAGGGCCACGCCCGGAGGCATGGTCTGTTCGCGCTCCTCGTCCATGAACTTGGGCTGGCCGAGGAGCTTGATCAGGGCCGCGCTGGTCAGCCGGAACGGACCTTTTTTGCCCTCGGCGACCTTGCGCGCGTACTTGCGGCAGACCGAGCCGATCTCCCGCTCCAGATTGCGCAGCCCGGCCTCTCGTGTGTAGTTGCGGATGATCTCGGCCAGGACCGCGTCGGACACGACCAGGGTTTCGTTGGTCAGACCGTTTTCCTTGATCTGGCGGGTCAGCAGATAGCGTCGGGCGATGGTTACTTTTTCCTGCTCCGTGTAGCCGGGGATGCGGATGACCTCCATGCGGTCCAGCAGGGCCGAGGGGATGGTGTCGAGCATGTTGGCCGTGCAGATGAACATGACCTTGGACAGGTCGTAGGGCACGTTCAGATAATGGTCGGTGAAGGAGTTGTTCTGTTCCGGATCGAGCACCTCCAGCAGGGCCGAGGACGGATCGCCCCGGAAGTCGTTGCCGAGCTTGTCGATCTCGTCGAGCATGATGACCGGGTTGATGGTTCCGGCGTCCTTCATGGACTGGATGATGCGGCCGGGCATGGCTCCGATGTAGGTCCGGCGGTGGCCCCGGATTTCGGCCTCGTCGCGCATCCCGCCCAGGGACATGCGCACGAACTTTCGTCCAAGCGAGCGGGCGATGGATTTGCCCAGCGACGTCTTGCCCACGCCCGGAGGCCCGACAAAGCACAAAATCGGCCCTTTCATGGCCGGGTTCAGCTTGCGCACGCTCAGGTATTCGAGAATGCGTTCCTTGACCTTTTCCAGGTTGTAGTGGTCCTCGTGCAGGATCTTGGCCGCTTCCTTGATGTCCAGGCGGTCCTTGGACGTTTTTTTCCAGGGCAGGTCGATGATCCAGTCCAGATAGGTGCGCAGGACCGTGGCCTCGGAGCTGTCCGGATGCATGGATTCCAGGCGCGAGAGCTGTTTGTCCGCCTCTTTCTTGACCTTTTTGGGCAGGCCCAGGGAGTTGAGGGTCGAACGCAGCTCCTCCATTTCCTCGCCCTCGCCGCCCTTGTCGCCGAGTTCACGGCGGATGGCCTTGAGCTGCTCGCGCAGGAAATACTCGCGTTGGGCCTTGTCCATGCCTTCCTTGGCCATGGACTGGATTTTGGCCTGCATGGAGGCCACTTCCACTTCCTTGACCAGCTGGGAGTTGACGAGGTTCAAGCGTTCGATGGGATCATGGCTTTCCAGGATGCGTTGGGCTTCGGAGGCCTTCATGCGCAGGTTGGAGGCGACCAGGTCGGCCAGACGGCCGTGCTCGTTGACGGAGTTGAGCACGTTCATGATCTCGGTCGAGTCGATGCCGCGCAGGCTCAGGATTTTTTCGCTCTGCTCCTTGACCGTGCGCAACAAGGCCTCTTCCTGCGGGCCTGGATTTTCGACCACCAGTTCGTCGATGGTTTCGATGTCGACCGTGTCATAGGGTTCGTGCTGGATGAAATTCGTAATCCGGGCTCGGGTCAGACCCTGGACCAGGACCTTGAGGCGGCCGTCGGGCATTTTCAGCATGCGCATGATCATGGCCACGGTGCCGACCGTGTACAGGTCGTCCGGGCCGGGATCGTCCACGCTTTCGTCCTTCTGGGTGCAGATGAGGATGTAGCGGTTGCTGTTCAGGGCCGCGTCCACGGCCTGCACGCTTTTCTCCCGCCCGACGAAAAGGGGCAGGATCATGTAGTTGAAGACGACAATGTCCCGCACCGCCAGCAGGGGCAGGGTGGTGGGAATGTCCGCCTCGTCCAGCGCGCTTTCGGCGCTGGCGTTCTCGGAGGATTCGGTTGGTTTCTGGGTATCGTTTTCCGGAGCGGGCGTGTTTTTGTCGCTCATGGGTCTCTCCTCGTGGTAGGGGGGCGCGAATGGTCGGGATTCGCAAAGTGAGACAAGTATAAGTCGATTCGAGGGGCAGGCAAGGGAAAAAAGGCTTTTTTTCCCGAGTTTGGCGCGAAAATCAGAGCAAACCCAGGGCTCGGAAGCTGGAATAGGTCTCGCCGGTGACGATGATGTGGTCCAGGAGGCGGATTCCCAATTCCTTGGCCGCTCTTGCGATGGTTTCGGTCAGGGTTTTGTCCTGAATGGAGGGGGAAGGGTCGCCGCCGGGGTGGTTGTGGACCAGGATCAGTCCGCTGGCCTTCTGCCGCAGAGTCATCTCCAGGATTTCACGCGGGTAGGCGGCGGTCTGGTCCACCGTGCCGTTGCAGACCCGCTCGAACCCGACAAGGCGGTTTTGGTTGTCGACGAGGATGACCCAGAATTCTTCCTTGGTCAGGTGCCCGAGGCGGGCGCAGACCATGCTCCGGACCTGTTCGGGGGAGGTGAACTTGGCCTTCTCGCGCACGCACCCCAGGGACCTGCGGGCTTGGCATTCCTGGAGCAGCCGCCAGAAGGCGGCCACGCTTTGCCCCAACCCCTCGACTTCGGTCACGCGGTCCGGATCGGCCCGCAGGACCTCGTCCAGGGAGCCGAAGCGGGCCAGCAGGGCCTTGGCCATGGGCTTGGTGTCCTTGCGGGGCAGGGCGTGGGTCAGCAGCAGTTCGAGCAGTTCGTAGTCGGCCAGATCAAGGGGATTTTTCGTCAGGCGGTCCCGCAGGCGTCGCCGGTGTCCATCGTTGCCGGCAGGGGTCACCATAGCCGCTGCACGTCCCGGATCAGGCTTTCCATGGCCTGGGCTGGCTTCAGGCGCCCGGTCTTGATGTCCGTGTCGGCCTTGAGGGCCAAGTCCCAGAAGCGGCCGATGCGCAGGGGGCCAAGGCGTTGGGCCAGCTTCTTTTTCTCCGCCTTCACGCCCGGATGCATCATGACCTTGCCATCCTCGCCGTGGGCGAGCTGCCAGAGCTGGCGGGCCTCGCGCACGAGCAGGGCCGAGATCGGGAAGATCATGTCCCCGCTGGCCATGGCCGGGTCGTTGAGGATGCGGTCCCAGGCGGCTTTCTTGCCCGCCGGCGTTTGCAGCCCGCGCAGGAAGGCGAAGATGTCGAAGGGCTCCTCGCTGGTCAGGGCGTCAAGGTGGGCTGGTGTGATGGTCGTGTCGTCCCCGGCCCGGAGCAGGATTTTGTCCAGCTCGTTGCGCAGGGCGATGGTCGAGAGGGGCAGGGTTTCGCTCAGGTGCTTCTTGACTCCGGGCGCGAAGGCCAGCCCATGGCGGGCCGCGAAGCGGTCCAATTCCTGGCCGATGGTGTTGCGGGACAGGCCCGGATGTTCCCAGACCCAGCCCTTGGCCCGGGCCACGGCCCAGTATTTGCCCGTGGCGACGTGCTTGGCGATGGCCGGCTTGCCGGCCTTCCATTCACCTTCCAGGCAGAGCATGGGCCAGATGGTCGTCCGGGCCATGGCCAGGATTGATTCGATCTTGGTCCAGAAGTCCTCGCCCTGATCCTGGGCCCGCCGTAGGATCACGGCGCGCGGGGGGCCCATCATGACGGGCATGGTCAGGGACTGCCAATACCGCGCCGACAGGTCCTCGTCGCCCCAGAAGACCTGGGGCGCGAACTCTCCGGATCCCTCCAGCAGTTCCGCGACCCGGTCCTTGATCAGCTCCGGGTCCGCGCAGACGAGTATGGAAAATCCCTGTCTGGCCATGGGCTAGAAGTTCTGGCTCATGCGGTCGGCGACCATGCGCACGGCCAATTCCACGGCTTTTTCCGTGGCCTCGCGCTTGGTCGAGGTGTCGCGGAAGGACTCGCTGGCCACGACCGGACCCGAGGTCCAGATCAGGGCGTTGGTCCGGGCGTTGTAGAAGTTGACGACCAGGTTGATGACGGCCGAGGACTTGAGCGTCTTATCATCCGTGCCCGTCAGGGAACTCGACGCGGTGTAGGACTTGACGTCGAGGGTCACCGTGGACTCGGCCTGCTCCCGTTCCACCCAGCTCACCTTGCCTCGGCGGACGAACTCGTCGCGCAGGGCGGTGCGCAGCATGGGCTCCATCCAGGTTTCGGTGGTCGGGTTGGTCACCTTGCTCAG
>CAYLNA010000161.1:0-4747 GCA_964384665.1 uncultured Desulfovibrionaceae bacterium
TGCGGCGACGGTTGATCTTCAGCACGCGAAATTCGAAATCCTGGTTGACCAGGGCGTCCATATCCGGAACCGGACGCAGATCGACGTGAGAACCGGGCAAGAAGGCCTCGATGCCCTTGATCTCGACGACATAGCCGCCCTTGATCCGGCGCATGATCCGGCCGACGACGACATCGCCGGTCTCCAGCAGCTTTTCCAGCTCGTCCAGAACCTGCATGCGCTTGGCCTTGTCCCGGGAAAGAACAATGGAGCCTTCGCGCTCGTTCTTCCGAACAACATATACGTCGACGGTGTCGCCGACCTTGACAGCCACCTGGCCGTTTTCCATGAATTCATCGAGCGGAATCTGACCTTCGGACTTGAAGTTGACATCCACGAGAATGTAGGTGTCATCAATTTTCACGACCTCGCCAGAGACGATCACGCCTTCTTCGATGTCGCCGAAGTCGGAGTTGAGATAGTTCTCGAGTTGGGACTCGAAATCCATATCCATCATTTCGTCCATGGTCTCTGCCGTGGTTTGAGTGTTGCTCATGCGTTTTCCCCCTAACGAAAAATAAATTTGGGCAGTCCTAGCAGAGAGCCCCATGGTTGACAACCAGAATAATCTTCGCGAGAAAGTGAGTTTTCCCGCGCCCAAAAATCAAACACCCTGACCTGCCCGTGGGCGCGCCCCATGGTCAGGCCAGGGCCACCAAATCGTAAGTCTTGGCTTCCTCCACCACGGCCCGCACCATCCGCCCCGGCGCCACACCCTCTCCGCTGACATAGGTCATCCCGTCCACTTCCGGGGCCTGGAACCAGGTCCGTCCCTCGAACAGACCCGGCCATTCCTCGTGCGGACGGTCCACCAGCACGTCCAACTCCTGGCCCTCGCGGTCCTGCAAGAGTTCCGCGCTGATCTCGGCCTGCAGGGCCATGATCCGATCCCGGCGTTCTTCCTTGACCTCGTCCGGAAGCTGGTCCGGCAGCGCGGCCGCCTCGGACCCGTCCTCGGGATAGTACGGAAACACGCCCAGATGCAGAAAGCGGGTCTCGCGCACGAAGGACTCCAGCGCCGCGAAATGCTCCTCGGTCTCGCCCGGATACCCGACGATGAACGTCGTGCGCAGGGCGGCCTGGGGGAAAAATTCCCGCACCTGCCCGATCACCGCGCGCGGATCGCGCCGGAAGGGACGACCCATGGAGGCCAGAATATCCGGATGGGCGTGCTGGAGCGGAATGTCGAAATACGGAATGAACGGACGGCCCAGCCCGGCCAGGAAGCCCAGCAGGTCCCGATCCAGGCCGGCCGGATAGAGGTACATGAGGCGCAGCCAGGCCAGCCCGGGCAACGGAGCGAGGGCCTCCAGCAAACGGGGCAAGGCGTCCCGCTCGCCCCGGTCCCGGCCATAGGCGGTCACGTCCTGGGCGATGAGCACCAATTCCTGACGGCCCTGATCCAGACACCATTTCGCGTCGTCCACGATCTCGGCCGCCGGGCGGCTCTTGAGCGGGCCCCGGATGGAGGGAATGGTGCAGAACCGGCAGCGGTTGTCGCAGCCCTCGGCGATCTTCAGGTAGGCAAAACCGGGCGCCGTGGTCAAAAGCCGGTTCCGGACGCCGCCGGACTCGGCCGGGGAAACGGAGATCCGATCTCGCCGCGCGAGCAGGTCCCGGACCCGGCCGCTCAGTTCCGGCTGCCGGGAGATTTCCAGGAAAAGATCCACTTCCGGCAACTCGACCCGCAGATCCTGTCCATAGCGGTTGACCAGACAGCCCGTGACCACGAGCAGGGGTCGGGGCGCGAGAGCGGCCACGTCCTGGGCCGTGTCCAGGATGACCTGCAAGGACTCGCTGACCGCCGGCTCGATGAACCCGCAGGTGTTGATCAGGACCACGTCCGCCCCCTCGGGCTCCGGGGCGTTGCACAGACCGGAACCGAATCCGCCCAGCATCCATTCCGTGTCGACCTGATTCTTGGGACAGCCCAGGCTGATGGTGTGCACCCGTATGTTTTGCATTCATGCCTCCACGGCGACGCCCAGGACCGGCTCGGACCATAGGCGCAATGTCTGGTTAGTGATTCCAAGCCGCTCCAGGCGGGGAGCGTTGGCCCGCTTGTGCCCCCACAGCTCGCCTTGCAGACGCCGGGGGGCGAAAAGTCCGCGCACCGGCTTCCCGGCCAGCGTGTCCTCCAAGAACACGCACAGCGCCTCGGACCGGACCATGTTCCCGAAGGCCGGATGCCACGGCCCGGCCACCAGTCCCGCCCGCATTCCGGCCTCCCCCGCCAGCCCCAGCCGGATGACCCGAACGCCCGCCTCCCAGAAACGCGACACGGCCCAACCCGCCTCGCGCACGGCCACGTCCAGGGTCCACGGGACATACTCGCCCCGAGCGTGCATGCGGGCCAATTCCGTCCCGGCCATGACCACGCACGGATAGACACGGACCACGGCCGGCCGCAGAGCGATGGCCGCGCTCACGTCCCGCCGCCATCGCTCCGGATCGTGGCCCGGCAGGCCCGGTAAAAGCTGGATACCCAGGTCCAGCCCCGCGTCCCGCACCATGCGGCAGGCGTCCACGGCCAGTTGTCCGTCGTAGCCCCGGCCGCTGGCGCGCAACACGTCCGGATCAAAGGTCTGGATTCCGAGTTCGATCAGATCCACGCCCCGCTCCCGCAGACGGCGCAGCGTGTCCGGATCGACGCGGTCCGGCCGCGTCGACACGCGCACATGGCGCAGGCCCTGGGCGCGGAACGCGGCCGCCGTGTCCAGAAAGCGCTCCTGCCACGCCCGCTCCAGACCGGTGAAGGTGCCGCCAAAAAAACCGACTCCAAAAGGCGCGCGGGCCTCGGCCAAGCGGACGCGCACGGCCTCCAGGACCGCGCTCGGGTCCAGGTCCCCGACACCGGTCTGGGCGTGCTGATCGCAGAAGACGCACCGCCCCGGACAGCCGGCGAAGGGCAGAAAGACCGGAAGGAGCAGGATCGACGATCGAGGCGGTTCGGGATGGGCGAAACGCAGCAGGCGGGATGTGGACATATTCCTCAAAAAGAAAAAAAAACAAACCGTTATGCTTGAAAAAAAAAAACGCGTCGGATAGGAGAGAAACAAGAATGTGAACGATCTACACTGGTTCGCGCATTTTTCCCGAAAAACACTGCTTAGTTAAGCACATACAACCATTGACCTTTATCCCTGGGCCATGAAACCGGCCAGGAGGCACGATGAGCAGCAACACCCTGACGAAAGCCGAAATTGTGGACAACATCTATGAAAAGTCCGAACGCAACCGAGCCGAGGTCAAGGCCCAGGTCGAAGCCATGCTGGACATCATGAAGGATGCCATCAAGAAAGACCATTCCCTGCTGATCAGCGGATTCGGCAAGTTCGAGGCCTACGAGAAAGACGCCCGCAAGGGCCGCAACCCCCAAACCAGCGAATCCATCATCCTGTCCGAGCGCAAGGTCGTGGTCTTTCGCATCTCGCGCAAGCTCCGGGCCGAACTCAATCCGCAATAACAAAGCAGTCCGGGCTTTCCTTGGTCAGTTTCACGCGGGCGGCCTCGGCCTCGCCCAGACTGGAGAAAGCCCCGACCTGCACCCGCCAGAATGTCGTCCCGTTCAATTCGCCCACGCTGATCCGGGTCCCGGCGTATCCGCGCGCCGCCAGCTTGGACTTGAGGCGTTGCGCGTTCTCCGGAACGGTGAAGGCCCCGTACTGTACGAAGAACGGTCCCACATACTGAATGCGCTGCCCCGCGCTGGTCTCCAGATAGACCCGGGCCGTGCCCGGACCAACCACTCCCAGATAATCGGCGGCCGCGTAGGACAGGTCGATGACGCGGTTGTTGACGAAGGGCCCGCGGTCGTTGACCCGAACCTCGGCCGTGCGCCCATTGTCCAGGTTGTGGACCATGAGGCGGGTGTTCATGGGCAGGATGCGGTGGGCGGCCGTCATCTGGTACATGTCGTACTGTTCACCGTTGGCCGTCTTCTTGCCGTGAAAATTCGGCCCATACCAGGAGGCCACCCCGCGTTCGGAATAGCCCTCGGCCGAGCCCAACGGATAGTAGGTCTGACCCATGACCGTGTATGGCTTGTAGGTTCCGCCCTTTTTCGACGATTTCGAGGCGGGCGGCTTTGACGGTTCATACACGCCCGGAATGCGCGCCGCGCCGCATCCGATCAAGCCCATGCACACAAAGGCCAAGGCCAACGCCATGAGCGCCGCCTTGGCCCACGAAACACTTCTTTCCTGCGTCAAATCCGTCTATCCTCCCTGCACCGTGAGCAAAATATCCCCGCCGGCGTCAGCCATCCGCGCACGCGCCGTGGCGCAGTCCACTTCCGCCCCATTCCACCGGCAGCGGGCGTCTTCCAAGCCCATGTCCTGATCCGCGAGATACTGTTCCAATTTGGCGGGAGAGACCACCACGCCCCGTTCCAGCACCGGCCCGCAACAATCCACGGCCACGAAATTGAAGAGCTTGACCACGGCCAGGCCGCCCGTCTTGGCCTCGTGACGGTCGATCAAATCCGGACGAAAGGCCTTGATCGGACTGGATCGGCGCAGGGCGATCCCGCACAAGCCGGGCATGGTCCCGCTCATCCCGATTTCGTCGCCGTCTCCAACCATCTCGGTCCGCCAGTCGTCAACCGGCGCGTTGTTCAGGAAAAGGCCGGGCACGCTTTCCGTGGCATACCGCTCCTCCATGCCCAGCACCGTGATCATGAAGTCGCGCATGCACACGGGCTCCTCCA
>CAYLNA010000162.1:0-2209 GCA_964384665.1 uncultured Desulfovibrionaceae bacterium
CGGCTCCGCCGAATCAGCCGTCCGCTCTGGTTCGGTTCGGCGCTGTTTTGAAGGATTGGCTGCTGGGCGGCAATCCCGTGGTCAAGGTCGGAGTGGTGGTGCTGTTTCTGGGCGTGTCCTTCCTGCTCAACTACGCGGCGGAACACCGGCTGGTATCGGTGGAATACCGCCTGGCCGGAGCCGGATTTCTGGGGGCGGGACTGTTCGTCCTGGGCTGGACGTCACGCCGGCGCAAGCGGCTTTTTGGCCTCTTGGCCCAGGGCGGGGGGATTGGGATTTTGTACCTGACCCTTTTTGCCGCAGCTCGTTTTTTCGGGTTCGCGCCCATGGAACTGGCCCTGATCGCCATGCTGATCCTGGTCGGCGCGTCCGGAGCGTTGGCCGTGGTCCAGGACGCCATGGGGCTGGCGGTCCTGGCTTCGATCGGCGGCTTCGCCGCGCCGATTCTTTTGTCCACCGGGACGGGCGACCACGTCCACCTGTTCGTCTACTACGCATTGCTCAACGCCGGCGTGCTCGGCGTGGCCTGGTTTCGGTCCTGGCGGCCGCTGAACCTGCTCGGTTTTGTCTGCACCTTCGGCATCGGGGCTCTGTGGGGCGCGGAATACTACGCGCCCGCGTATTTCAGAACCACCGAACCGTTCTTGATTCTGTTTTTCCTCATGTACTCGGTCGTGTCCGTGCTCTTTGCCCGCGATTCCGGGCCAGGCCGACCGGCCCGTCTGGACAGCGCCCTGGTTTTCGGCCTGCCCCTGGCCGCTTTCGGCCTGCAGGTCGCCCTGGTTCGGGACATGGAGTTCGGATCGGCCCTGAGCAGTCTGGTCCTGGGCGGGTATTATCTGGCCGTGACGCGGCTCTTCCCATCGCGCGGTCACGGCCTGCACATCCTGGGCGAGGCCCATCTGGCCCTGGGCGTTCTTTTTGCGTCCCTGGCCGTGCCTTTGGCCGTGAACGCCTCCTGGACCGCCTCGACCTGGGCGCTCGAAGGCGCGGCCATGGTCTGGCTTGGACTGCGCCAAAACCGTCTCGTGACCCGCAGCCTCGGCCTAATCCTTCAGCTCGCGGCCGGCCTGTCCTGCCTGGACGCGCTCGACGCCCCGGCGGCGGAATCCCTGCTCACCGGACCGCTCCTTCCTGGGCTTTTGGTGGCCGTGGGCGGCCTGGCCAGCAGCTTGGCCGCGCACCATTTCCGGGCGGCGTTGACGAGCCGCGAACGCCTCGTGTCCGCGCTCTGCGCGGCCTGGGGCGGAGCGTGGTGGTACGGGATCTGGGCTTCGCGGTTGCCCGATCATTTGTTCGAATTCGCGCCCGGGGCCATGCTGGCGGTCACGGGCGCGAGCACCCTCGTCTGGGCTTGGCTGCATGGCCGGACCGGATGGGAGGCGGGCGGACATCTGGTCAAGGGCAGCCTGCCCATTCTCGCTCTCGTGCTTCTGGAGCAGAGCCTGTACCAGACCCGGCATCCCCTTGGTCATCTGGGCTGGCTGGGTTGGTGCGTGGCCTTGGGCGGACATTTTGCCGCGTTGAAACTGGTGGAAGGGGAGTGGAGCGCGGGATGGCGCGAGTGGACCCATTCTTTGGGCGTGCCGGTGCTGGCCGGCTTGATTCTGCGGGAAACGCACTGGATCATGCACCGTGTTTGCGATCCCGGCACCTGGACCTGGGCCATGGACGGGGTGGCCGTTCTTGCCTGCGTGGTTCTGGTCGGCAAACCGCTGCGTTCCCTGCCGTGGCCGGTTCGAGCCTTGGAATTCGCCTATTTGCGCGGAACCGGCGGGGTGGTGCTGGGGCTTGGATTGTGGTTCGCGGGGGCCAGCGCCGTCGCCGGAGATCCGGCGCCGTTGCCATTCGTTCCGGTCCTGAATCCCCTGGATCTGGCGCAGCTCGCCGCCATCGGCGCGGCGTGGCTGTGGGCGGTGGAGATATTCCGCTTGGAACGGCCGGGCTGGCGGCCGTATCGACGCTTTCCGGCCATGGCCGTGAGCGGATTCGGATTTGCCTGGCTCAATGTCGTCATCGCTCGGACCGTTCATTTTTGGGGCGCCACGCCCTATTCCTGGTCCGACCTGCTCCGCTCCCCAGTCTTCCAGGCCAGCCTGTCCGTGGTCTGGTCGGCTGCGGCCGTCTTGGTCATGAGCGCGGGATGGCGGTGGGGACGGCGGCCGGCGTGGTTCGCCGGGGCCGGACTCATGGCCGTGGTGGTGGGCAA
>CAYLNA010000162.1:2309-4733 GCA_964384665.1 uncultured Desulfovibrionaceae bacterium
AAGAAGCCGAAACCGCCGCCCTCGGAGGTCGCCTCCTCGGCGTGCGCGGCCGGGGTCGCGTGCGTGGCCTCGGCCGGAGCAGCTTTTTCCGCGTGGGCAGTTTTTTTCGTTTCGGGCGCGGCGGCGTGAGCCGGAGCCGCCTTTTCGGCCGGAGCCTGGGCGGGAGCGGCCGCATGGGTGGCGGCGGCCTTGGGGTACGAGGCGAGCAGCGCGGCCTGGTTGGGGTGTTCGCCCAGGATTTCAACCTTGCCGGTCAGGATGTCGTACATGCCGCCGACGACCTTGACCTTGCCCTGGGCCGCGCGGGCGGCGATGGCCGGGCTCTTGGCCAGGATGGTCTCGATGGCCGTCCAGATGTTGGCCAGCGTGGTCTGGACGATGAGGGTCTCCTTGTCCATGTCGGGATGGTGGTGCTTCATCGCTGCGGCCACGGGCACGATATTGTCCACCAGTTGCGGGATACAGCCGTGAACTTCCGCGCCGGAAACCACGGCGGTCACCGCGCCGCAGTTGGTGTGGCCGAGCACCATCAGGACCGGCGTGCCCAGATGGTCCACACCGTATTCGGCGGAGCCGATTTCATCGGTGTCGGCCACATTGCCCGCGACCTTGATCACGAACATGTCGCCGATGCCCTGGTCGAAAAGAATCTCCACCGGCACGCGCGAGTCGGAACAGGCGATGACCGTGGCGAAGGGCGCTTGTCCCTCGGTCGTGGTCACCAGACGGCGGGAAAAACTGGCGTTGGGGTGGATGGGTTGGCCCAGGGCGAAGCGGGAGTTGCCCGCTTCGAGCAACTCCAACGCCTGCGCGGGCGAGATGACATGCGTGGCGTCGGACGAAGCCCAGAGCAGCGTGGGAGCCAAGATCAGGCAAAGAATCAGGACAAGACGTTTGACGGACATGCGAAACCCCTGCGTTAATGGATGAGATGGACGGAGACCAAGACACGAAAACGCCCGGCCGCTTGGCCGGTGTTTGCAAAGATGGGAGAAAATAGCCAAGGCCGGAACGTATTTCAAGGCGTTTGGCATTGGAAGATGGAATAGCGCGCCGGACGATGAAGCAGGGAATGTGATATGCCGGGCGGAAAAAAAAGCGGCGCACCGGAAGAAGCCGATGCGCCGCCTTGCGTTCGTGTTGGTGACGTCCGTTAGGACTTGAGCACGGTCTTGTCCATGAAGATGACTGTGCCGATCAAGGCCACGATGAAGAGGACGATGACCAGGGGACCGGAGCCGCCGCCTTCGCTGGGAGCTTCGTGCCCGGCTGCGGGGGCGGCGTGATCCGTTTCCGCTGGCGCGTGGACTGCCGCCGGGGCTTCGGTCTTGGCTTCGGCGGCCTGGGGCTGCTCGGCCGGTGCTTCCTCGGTCTTGGCTTCCGCCGCGGGGGCGGCGGTGGGCGTCAGGGGAACCCCGAGGATGTGCTGACCAGCCAGCACCAGCAGATCGGGGTGGGCGCCGAGGGTGGTCACGGCGCCGGTCTCGGCGTTATAGGTCGCGCCGATGACGGAGGTCTTGCCCTTCATGACGGCATAAATCAGATCCGGGGCGGCCTTGACCACGGCGAGGTACGTCGCCCACACCGATTCGGCGTCCTGGCCGAGGACGACATAGAGGGGCGCGGTCAGATCGATACCCAGGCCGGCCACGTCGGCGTCGGAGCCAAAGGCGGCGGGACGGTAGGTCGCGATTTGCGCTTCGGTCAGACCGAACAGCTCGGCCGGAGTCACGGCAATGGCCGGATCGGCGACAACGGCGGCCACGACGCCCTCGGCCGCGTTTTTCTTCAGCACATACTGCTGGTTGCCCTGGATCAGCAAGGATTGGGCGGATTCAGGCGCGGAAGCCAAGGCGGAGCCGACAAGGGCGAAAAACACAACAGCCACGGAGATGATTCGTTTCATGAGCGGTTTCCTTTTGGTGTGGGGTTTGGAACAATCGTATTTTCTCCGGGGGGCTCCAGGCCGACCCCGTCGCAAAGCCGTGCCTTGTATTCTTCAATGGCGTCTCGGTGATGCGCCGCCCATACGTCGCACATGCACTGCCTGCATGTAATACGGGCCACGGCTCACCTGCCGCTGATTCGGGCCGGTCCGCCGCAGAGTGGACACGGAATCTCGTCCACGAGCAGTATCTCCTTCAGCCGTTGAAAGCCTTGAACCGGTTTAATGAGAAATTTTTCACAGTGATGTCGATCCTGGCTATCCCCATAAGCCAGAATGATCGGGGATTGAAACTGAAAACTTGGATCGAATGTATCGGAATTGTCGATGCGACGAAGGTGTGATGGGGGATGAGGCAGGCATGAAACAAAAAAAGGCAGGAACGAAATTTTCGTTCCTGCCAGGGAAGCCAGGTACCCGGAAACAACTGTTACCGCTGCTTCCTTTCGGATCTGACGGGGTTGGCAGCGTTTCCGCCA
>CAYLNA010000163.1:0-4701 GCA_964384665.1 uncultured Desulfovibrionaceae bacterium
GGTTCTTGACCACGCGCAGGATGCGGAACAGATGCTCCTTGTCCCCTTCCAGATAGAGCACGGTATCGACCATGTGCTCCAGGAGCTTGGGACCGGCGATCTGTCCGTCCTTGGTCACGTGCCCGACCAGGATGACCGTCACCCCGCTTTGCTTGGCCCGCTCCACCAGGAGCGTGGCCACGGCCCGGACCTGGCTGACCGAGCCGGGCAGGCCCTCGGTCTTGGACGAAATCATGGTCTGGACCGAGTCCACCACCATCAGCGCCGGGCCTTCGTCCATGCAGGCCAGGATGTCCTCGACCTGATTGGTGGCCATGGCCGTGAGGGAGCTGTCCAGCATGCCCAGCCGTTCGGCCCGGCCCCGGATCTGGGACAGGGATTCCTCGCCCGAGACATAGACAATGGCCTTACCCGCCCGCTCCATCATGCCCGCGACCTGCAAGAGCAGGGTCGACTTGCCGATGCCCGGCTCCCCGCCGAGCAGGATGACCCCGCCCGGCACGAACCCTTCTCCGAGCACGCTGTCCAACCCCGCGAGTTCCGAGGCGACACGGGTTTCGGCGTGCTCGGGCAGGGAGCGCAGGTCAACGGGGCGGTTCGCGGAGGCAACCCGCGCCTGCGGCCCCATCACGCTGGGCGGGGCAAGCTCCAATGTATTCCAGGCCTGGCAGTGCGGGCATTGTCCCTGCCAGCGTACGGACACGGCCTTGCAGGCCGAACAGACGTAGGTCGATTTGTTTTTCATGGGATAAAAAAAAGGCAGGCCGAAGCCTGCCTTCATGGATGCGCGCGAGCGGTTATTGCGGGGATTGGGACTGCACCACTTCCAGGCCGAATTCCTCCACCGTTTCCGGAGCGCCGAAAAAGACGACCATGAAGGGGGCCGACGCGCCAGGCTGGATGTTGGTGTTGTGGGCCAGGATGCCGACCTTGGATCCCAGGGCCGTCTCGATGTCCTGACGCGAGGACACCTGGAGTTGGTAGAGAGTGACCACGTTGCCGCACATGAACTCCTGGGACGTGACCACCTTGCCCTGCTTGTCGTAAAGCGAGGCCTTGAGACGGAGCAATTCCTTGGGTTCCGGAAAACGGTTCACGGCCTTGCCCTCGATGATGAAGAGCTGGCCTTCCTTCTCGTTGGGGACGAAGTACTGGCGCACGTTCTCCAAGGCGATCTGGGCCGCGCTGGCCGGATTGGGGGCGGCGGGTTCCGCGCCCGCGTCCACGGTCGTCGCGTTCCGGGCCGCGTCGCGCGCTGGCAACCAGACGAACTTGACGTAGATTCCGGCTCCGGTCGCCATGATCAGCAGCAGGAGAATGGTCACGATCAGCCCGAAACGGCCGGACTTCTTGGCGGCCTTGGGCCGCTCGTCCTCGGCCAGCAAGTCGCTTCGCGGTGTCTTGTCGATGAGGGGCTGTTGGAACGCGCCCTCCAAGTCCGCCACCATGTCGTCCTTGGAGGACGCCCGAGCCGGCGCGGCTTTCTTTTTCTCCTCGAAAAAGTCATCGACCTCGTCGAGGGCGTCCCGGCCTGGCCGGGGCGCGGGCTTGGCCGGGGCCTCGCTTTTCCGTTCGGCGAAAAACTGCTCCAGGTCGTCCTCGAAAGAGGCTTCCGTGCTGGTCCCGGCGGATTTTTCGGCCGGTCGGGACGCGGGCGCGTCCTTCTTTGCGGCAAAAAGATCGTCCAAATCGTCCTCGAAGGAGGCTTTCGCGCTGGTTCCGGCGGGTTTTTCGGCTGGCCGGGACGCGGGCGCGTCCTTCTTTGCGGTGAAAAGATCGTCCAAATCGTCCTCGAAGGAGGACGCGCGGGACGCGGCGGGCTGTTCCGTCTTCCCGGCCAGGAGGTCGTCCAGGTCGTCCTCGAAGGACATGCCCTGACTCGCGGACGCGGGCCGGGATTGGTCCTTCGTGGTCGCGTCGGCCAGGAGCTGGTCGAGATCGTCCTCGATGGAGCGCGGCGCGGAAGGGCGCGGCTCGGGAGCGGGCGCGGCCAGCCCTGACTTCTCGGCCAAGAGCTGCTCCAGATCGTCGGCGAAGGAGGAATCGGACGCGGCGGGACGAGACGGAGCGGACTCGACGGGCGCGGCTGGCGTGCGGTCTTCGGCGAGGCCGGACGCGTCACCGGCGGGTGTTCCAGGCTCGGTCTCGGCCTGGGAACGGAAGGCCGTGAAGACATTCTTGCACCGAACGCAACGAACCTTGCTCCCCTCGGGGGCGATCTGGTTTTCGTTCAGATTGTATTTCGTGTTGCACTCTGGGCACTGTACGAGCATGTCATGTCCTTGCATACGGTCTGGCCGCGGCGGTTACGCTCACGGCAGATTCAGATGATAGATGCCGTCCAGCTCTCTGTACTGCTCGGCATAGTCCAATCCGTAACCGACGATATATCCCTTTTCCAACGAAAAGCCCACGAAATCAACCTGGATATCGACCTCGCGGCGCTCGTTCTTGTCGATCATGGCCGCGATCCGGATGGATTTGGGACCGCGCGCTTCCAGGACCTTGGTCAGAAATTTCATGGAATGCCCGGTGTCGACGATGTCCTCCACCACCAGGACGTGCTTGTCCTTGATGTCGATTTCCATGTCCTTGGAAAAGACCATCTTGGCGCAGCGCGACGTCTGATCGGCGTAGCTCGACAAGCGGACGAAATCCATCAACGGATGGATGGTCAGATTGCGCATCAGATCCGTGAAAAACGCGTAGGCGCCCTTGAGCACGCAGACGCAGACCACGGGCTCGTCCCCGTAATGCGCGGAAATATCCCGCCCCAATTCCTTGGCCCGGGCATCAATCTGGGCGCGATCAAACAGCTTGACAAATTCCATACATCCCCCGCGCGTAACCAGCGCTATAATTCAATCATCATGGCCACTTCGTCACATTCCGGAAACTGCGGGCACTTCAGGCAATCCGCCCAGACCTTTTGCGGCAGGACGTCCTTGCTGACCTCGTCAAACCCGAGTTTGCGGAAAAAGGCGACCTGATAGGTCAAGGCAAATACCTTGTAAATACCAAAAGTCACGGCGTCGCTGACACAGGCCTCGACCAAGCGCCGCCCCAGCCCCTGGCCCTGGGCGCTTTCGCTCACGGCCAGGGAGCGCACCTCGGCCAGGCCTTCCCAGGTGATGGACAAGGCGCAGCATCCGACCACCTCCGTTTTCTCCGTGTCCTCGACGACAATGAAGTCGCGCAAATGGGAGTACAGTTCATTGTAGGACCTGGGCAGCAGCAAGCGCTTGGTGGCGCAATTCATGAGCAGGCCGTGGATGGGCTTGACGTCCGCCATGGTCGCTTTTCTCAACACAAACTTGTCCATGGGCCAATCCTTGCGAATTTCAATGGTGAAAAATCAGGCCTGGTCCGCGCAAAGGCTGGTGGCCACGCGCACGGCGGCCACTGCGTCGTCGGCGTAGCCATGGGCTCCGATCAGATCGGCGAAGGCCTGGGTGACCACGGCCCCGCCGACCATGACCCGGCAGGGCAGGCCGCGCTCGCGCACCAGGCGGACCGTGTCTTCCATGCGGACCATGGTCGTGGTCATCAGGGCCGAAAGCCCGATCACGGCGGCCTTGTGGCGGATGGCCGCGTCCACGATGTCCGCCGCGCGCACATCCTTGCCCAGGTCCACGACCTGGTAGCCGAAATTGCGCAGCATCAGGCAGACGATGTTCTTGCCGATGTCGTGGATGTCCCCCTCGACCGTGGCCATGACGATGGTCGCCTTGGGTTCCTGGCCGTCACGCACCAGGAGGTGCTTGATGGATTCGAACCCGGCCTGCATGGTCTCGGCGGACAAAAGCAGCTGCGGCAGGAAATATTCCTTTTTCTCGTATTTCTCGCCGACCGTGGTGATGGCCGGAATCATCTCGCCGTCGACCAGGGCGAACGGATCGTCCCCGGCCTCGATCCGCTCCCGCAACAGGCCGACGATGCGGTCCTTCTGACCCTTGATCACGGCCACGGCGATGGGCGATCCTTCGGCCTGGACGGCAGCTTCGGCGGGGCCGGCCACGCTCGGCGCGCCCGGAGTCCAACCGGCGTACGTGGCGATGAAGCGTTCGGCCTGACGATCCCGACCCAGCAGGACCTCGGCGGCGCGCAGGCTTTCCCGGACCCGGGTCGCGTTGGGGTTGGCGATGAACGAGGCCATGCCCGCGCCCATGGCCATGGTCAGGAAGGTCGCGTTGATCAGTTCGCGGGCCGGCAGGCCAAAGGAGATATTGGACAGACCCATGGTCGCGGCCAAGCCCCAGCGCTCGCGGCAATGCCGGATCACGTCCAGGCAGGCCTTGGCCGCCTCGGGCTTGGAGGACACGGTCAGAGCCAAGGCGTCGACGAGAATGAGCCGGCGGGGGATGCGCAGGGCCTCGGCCCGGACGAGCAGGTCCTCGATGATGGCCAGACGCTCGACGGCGGTCACCGGCAGCTTGCGTCCTTTTAGCGGCAGCAGGATGAACGGCGCGCCGTGGTCCCGGCACAACGGCCCCAGGAGGTCCATGCGGTCTTCCTCGCCGCTGATGGAATTGACCAGGGCCGAACCCGGATAGGCGTCCAGGGCCGCGCGGATGGCGGCGTCGTTGCTGGAATCGAGACAAAGCGGAATGGCAAAGGCGCTGCTCAGGGTCTTCACGGCCAGAGGAAGCATGCGCTCCTCGTCGACCATGGGCGCTCCGACATTGACGTCGAGCAGGTCCG
>CAYLNA010000164.1:0-4691 GCA_964384665.1 uncultured Desulfovibrionaceae bacterium
GGCGTGAAATAGATCACGGCCAGGGGCGGCAACACCATCGAGAGCGAGAAGGGACGGTCATGGACCGGGATGGGCTCGGCCCGCACCGCGCCCAGATTCCCAACCCCGCCGCCGCCGTACATGACGCTGTCGGAGTTGAGGAGTTCCAGCCACGTTCCGCCCTGGTCCACGCCCACGGCATAGTTTTCCCGCACGACCGGCGTGAAATTGCAGACCACGAGCACGGTCCGGTTCCCGGCCTTGCGGAAAAAGCCGAGCACGCTCTGGTCCGAATCGTGACAGTTTTCCCAGCAAAATCCAGCCGGATCGAAATCCAACTCGTGCAAGGCCGGGCATTCCCGATAAACCCGGTTCATATCCCGGACCCAGGCCCGAAGGCCATCGTGGGCCGGAAACGTGAGCAGTTCCCAGTCCAGGGCGCGATCATGACTCCACTCGGTCCACTGCCCGAACTCCGCGCCCATGAAGAGGAGCTTCTTGCCTGGCAGACCGTACATATAGCCGAGCAAGACCCGCAGATTGGCCATTTTTTGCCAGGAATCGCCGGGCATCTTGGAGAGCAGGGATTTTTTGCCATAGACCACTTCGTCGTGGGACAGGGGTAGGACGAAATTTTCGGCGTAGGCGTACCACATGGCGAAGGTCAGCAGGTTGTGGTGGTATTTACGGTGGATCGGGTCGTGCTCCATGTAGGTCAGGGAGTCGTTCATCCAGCCCATGTTCCACTTCAGGCCAAAGCCGAGACCGCCCAAATAGACGGGCTTGGAAACCATGGGCCAGGACGTGGATTCCTCGGCGAAAGTCTGGGTGTCGGGAAATTCCTCGTAGACGGCCTTGTTCAGTTCGCGCAGCAGTTCGATGGCCGCCAGGTTTTCGCGGCCGCCGTGACGGTTGGGGATCCACTCCCCTTCCTCGCGCGAATAATCGAGATAGAGCATGGAGGCCACGCCATCCACGCGCAGCCCGTCCAGATGGTATTCACGCATCCAGTACATGGCGTTGCAGATCAAAAATCCGGCGACCTCGTAGCGGCCGTAATTGAAGATGGCGCTCTTCCATTCCGGATGAAAACCCTGACGCGGGTCGGCGTGCTCGAACAGGGCGGTGCCATCGAACATGGCCAAGCCATGGGCGTCCATGGGAAAATGGCCGGGAACCCAGTCCAGGATCACGCCCAGGCCCTGCTGGTGGAGATGATCGACGAAATAGCGGAAATCCTGGGGGCTGCCGTAACGGCTGGTCGGGGCGAAATAGCCGGTGCTCTGGTATCCCCAGGAGCCATAAAAGGGGTGCTCGGCCACGGGCATGAGTTCGACATGGGTGAATCCGGCGTCCTTGGCATAGGCGGCCAGTTCATGGGCCATCTGGCGGTAATTGAAAAAATTTCCGTCCTCGTCCCGCCGCCAGGATCCAAGATGAACCTCGTAGATCGCCCAGGGGCTGGCCAGGGCGTTGCGTTCGCCTCTGGTCTCCATCCAGTCCGCGTCGTTCCAGGCGTACTGCAAATCCCAAATGATGGAGGCCGTGGCCGGAGGCTCCTCGCTGAAGAGGGCGAAGGGATCGGCGCGCTCGGCCGATCCGCCGGGCCAGGACACGAAATACTTGTAGCGCTGGCCATGCCGGGCCCCGGCCACGAAGCCCTCCCACACCCCGGAACTGTCCAGACGCAGGGTCAGGGGCGCGGCGGTGCGGTCCCAGTTGTTGAAATCGCCGATAACCGAGACATAGGAGGCATTGGGAGCCCAAACCACGAAACTCGCGCCGCCGCACTCCGGCCCCGTGGATTCGGGATGAGCGCCAAAAAATTCGTACAGCCGGGTATGACGGCCCTGCTTGAACAAGTAGACATCGAGATCGCCAATACGGCGCGGGCTGGACATGATGAACCTCCGGGATTTCTCGGCACGATAGGGAAGAGCCCGCACCATTGGCAAGGGCCGGAAGGTTTTCGTCGCAAAAAAAAAGCGCGGACCGTGCCGCGCTCGAACCATCCCGCCAGGAACGCTCCTAGTGATGGTGCTCGTTCATGCCTTCCTTGATGCGATACATCGCGGAAACGACAATGGCCGCGAGATAGGTGAAAATTCCGATGACCCCGACGAAGCCCTGCACCGTGCTGTGCAGCATGTTTCCAAAAAGTTCTCCCAGCATGAGATCCTCCTCGTATCGTGTTCCAGCAACCCTATGTGGCACATTTCACAATCATGTTCCGCCAAAAAAATCAAGGAAAAAGCCAGTCTTCACGCCAAGACCGGGGTGACCTCGTCGAACAGGGCGTCGCGCTGCACGGGAGTGAAACCGCTGGCTTCGACGACTTCCACCAGCTCGGCGATGGTCAGGCCCGTGGGCGAATCCGCTCCCGCCGCGTGGCCGATTTTTTCCTCGACAATGGTTCCGTCGAAGTCGTCGGCCCCAGCCCAGAGCGCCATCTGCGCGGCCTTGATCCCGGCGAAGGCCCAATAGGCCTTGATATGCGGAATGTTGTCCAGGACCAGTCGGGACACGGAAATCATGCGCAGATAATCCTCGCCGCCGGGACCGGCGGCTTTCAGCTCGTTGTTCCGGGGCTGGTAGGCCAGGGGAATGAAGCAGACAAAGCCGGGCTTGGCGTCCTCCAGGGCGCGCAGGGCGACAAGATGCTCGACGCGGTCCTCCCAGGACTCGATGTGCCCGAAAAGCATGGTGCAGTTGGTCTTGACGCCCATGTCGTGAGCCAGGCCATGAATGGCCAGCCACCGTTCGCCGCTGATCTTTTCCGGACAGAGCTTGGCGCGCATGGACGCGGAAAAGACCTCGGCTCCGCCGCCGGTCAGGACCTGCAGGCCGACCGCGCGCAGTTCCTCGAGCACGGTCCGCTCGTCGCGATTCCAGGTGTCGGCGAAATGGGCGATCTCCACCGCAGTGAAGGCCTTGATCACGGCCAGGGGGCGGATTTCGCGGCACAGGGCCACGAGGTCCAAATAATATTGATAGGGCAGGTCCGGGTTGAGGCCCCCGACGATATGAATTTCCCGAATCGGATGGTCCTTGCGGGCCAAAAGCATGTCCCGCACCGTGTCCAGGGAATGGGCGTATCCGCCCTCCTCGCCCTTGCGCTTGAAATAGGCGCAAAACCGGCACTGATTCTTGCAGATATTCGTATAATTCAGATGCTGGTTGTAGACGTAATAGGCCTTGTCTCCATGCCGGGCTCGGCGCTGGCGCAGGGCCGCCTCGCCCAGCTCGTGCACCGAGGCGTGGCGGGCGATGTCCAGGGCGAATTCGGGATCAATGCGTTCCCCGGGCTTCAGGGTCGCCAGCCTCGCGCGGGCGGCGGGAGTCAATCCGCGTTCCATCATGTGTGTCCCTCGAAAAGAAAAGAGGCCGCACCCTGGCGGATGCAGCCTCCGTGTCATGCTCGGATGCCGGACGCGAAGCCGCCGCGAAGGCTATTCTTCGTCGCTCTCGGCGTTTTCTTCCATCTTCTGGCGGATCATGTCGCCCAGATTGCTGCCGGTCATGGTCCCGCCGGCGGTCGCACCGCGGAATTCACCGCCGCTGCGCGCCTTGCGTTCGGGCTCCTGCTGCTTCAGGGACAGGCCCAGGCGGCGCTCGTCGGCGCTGACATGGATGACCTTGGCCTCGATGGCGTCACCTTCGTTGAAGGCTTCCTTGGGGGTCTTGATCTTCTTCTTGCTCATCTCGCTGACGTGAACCAAGCCCTCGATGCCTTCCTCGACCTCAACGAACAGACCGAAATCGGTGATATTGGTGATGGTGCCAGTCAGCTGCGTGCCCACGGGATAGCGATTGGGCACGTCCAGCCACGGATCCTCGGACAGCTGCTTGATGCCCAGGGTGAACTTCTCGTTCTCCTTGTCCACGGTCAGGACCTTGGCCCGGACCACGTCGCCGACCTTGTACAGCTCGTTGGGGTGGCGGATCTTCTTGGTCCAGGACAGATCGGAGACATGGATGAGGCCGTCGATGCCGTCCTCGATGCCGATGAACAGACCGAACTCGGTGATGTTCTTGACGCTGGCTTCAAGGATGGTGCCCTCGGGGTACTTCTCGGCGACCAGATCCCACGGATTCGGAGCGACCTGCTTCATGCCCAGGGAGATGCGCTTGCGGTCCACGTCCACGCCCAGAATGATGACGTCCACTTCGTCGCCAGGGCGAACCATCTGGGAAGGATGGCGCAGCTTGCGGGTCCAGGACATCTCGGAGATGTGCACCAAGCCTTCCACGCCGGGCTCCAGTTCCACGAACGCGCCGTAGTCGACCAGATTGGTGACCTTGCCGGACAGCTTCTGACCCTCGGGGTACTTCTCGGAGATGTTCGCCCACGGATCCGGAACCAGCTGCTTCAGACCAAGGGAAACCTTCTTCTCGGCCTTATCGAAAGACAGGACCTTCAGCTGCAGTTCGTCGCCCAGCTGGACCATTTCCTTGGGATGCTTGATGCGCTTCCAGGACATGTCGGTGATGTGCAGCAGGCCGTCCAAGCCGCCCAGGTCGATGAACACGCCGTATTCGGTGATGTTCTTGACCACGCCGGTCACGGTCTGGCCTTCGTCCAGGGTGGTCAGCAGTTCACCGCGCTTGCGGTCGCGATCTTCCTCGAGCAGCACGCGGCGGGAGACGATGACGTTGCTGCGGCGACGGTTGATCTTCAGCACGCGAAATTCGAAATCCTGGTTGACCAGGGC
>CAYLNA010000165.1:0-4677 GCA_964384665.1 uncultured Desulfovibrionaceae bacterium
CTAGCAGTCTCCGGCGCGCCGAACAAGCTCTTTCGCCGTTTCCGCCAGTCCCGTGCGTTCCTCTCGTGACCGCCTTGCGACGGGTCATGAAGGGGAAGACAGCGTGGTCAAAAGTGGATACGTTCGTGCGGAATCCTGCTTCCAACGATCTGGAGTTTCCTTTCACGGGGAGTGCATGCTCAAGCTCAAATCCGTTCACATCGTCGCCCTGTACGCCATCGCCGGCATCGCCTGGATTCTGTTTTCCGACGAGCTGGCCCATGTCCTGTTCGCGGCCCAGCCTCATGTTCTACTCACGGTCAACACGCTCAAGGGCTGGTTTTACGTTCTGGTCACCTCGCTCTTGCTCTATTCCCTGATCCAGAAATTCGACGCCCAGCGCCAGAAACAGGCCGAGACCGTTCGCGACAGCGCCGAACGCCTGGACCTGGTCCTGCGGGCCACCAACGACGGCTGGTGGGACTGGGATCTGGTCGCCAACACGATCCATTATTCCCGCAGATGGCGAGCCATGCTGGGCTACGACGAGGGAGAGGTCGGCGCGGATCCCGAGTTCTGGCGGCGCATCCTCCATCCCGAGGACGCCGAGACCGTGGACCGGGCCCTGCGCTCCGGCTTGGTGGCGCCTCGCAATTCCTGGGAAGGGGAGTTCCGGCTGCGCCACAAGGACGGGCATTACGTGCCGCTCTTGTGCCGGGCCTTTGCCGTGCGTGATGCGGCCGGGCGCATCGTCCGTCTGTCCGGGGCCAACGCCGACCTGACCGCGCGCAAGGCCGCCGAGAATGCCCTGCGCGAGAGCGAGGAGCGGTTCCGCCTGGTGGTCGAGAGCGCGCCGGAGAGCATCATCGTTTCCCTCGATTGCCGGATCGTGTACGCCAATCCCGCCGCCCTGCGTCTGGTTGGCGCGACTCGCCCCGACGAGCTGCTCGGAACATCCATTCTCGACCGTTTTCCGGCCGAGGCGCATGCCATCATCCATGAGCGCATGGACCGGCTGCGGCGAGGCCAGGACGTGGCGGTGATCGAATACCCCTTCATTCGTCTGGACGGCAGCCACGGCTACCTGGAAGTGGCCTCGGCCCTCTTTTCCTGGGACGGCCGGGAGGCTCGGCTGTCCTTCGCCTGGGACGTCAGCGAGCGCCATCGGGATCGGGAGGAGCTGGTCCGGGCCAAGAACGCGGCCGAGGCCGCCAATAAGGCCAAATCCGAATTCCTGGCCAACATGAGCCACGAGATCCGCACGCCCCTGAACGGCATCCTGGGCATGCTGCAGGTCCTGCGCATGATGGAGCCGCCCCGCGAGCAGGATGTCTACATCGAAAACGCCATCCAGGCTGCGTCCCGCCTGACCCGTCTTCTGGCCGATATTCTGGACCTGTCCAAGATCGAGGCCAACAAGCTGAGCCTGCATCACGAGGTTTTTGATTTCGGCGAGATGCACCGCTCGGTGCGGGAACTCTTTTCCACCGTGGCCAGGGACAAGGACGTGGCCCTGGTTTTCGAGATCGACGACCGCATTCCGACCCAGCTGGTCGGCGACGAGGTCCGCCTGCGCCAGATCCTCTTCAACCTGACCGGCAACGCCCTGAAATTCACGACTGCCGGCGAGGTCCGGGTCGAGGTGCTGCAAGTGGCCCGGACGGAGCGGGAGACGCGCGTGCTGTTCGTGGTCAGCGACACCGGGGTCGGCATCGCCAGGGAGCGGTTGCGCGATATTTTCGAGCCCTTCACGCAGGTCGAGTCCTCCCTGGTCCGGGACCATCAGGGCGCGGGCCTGGGCCTGGCCATCGTGCGGCGCATCGTGCGGATCATGGGCGGGGAGTTGTACGCCGAGAGCGAGCCGGGCGTCGGCACCTCGGTCCATGTCCTGCTTTCCCTGGGCCTGCCCGAGCGGCAGCAGGTCCCGGCGGCTCCGGCCGAGGTCTGTCCGCGCGAGACCGGACTGCGCGTCCTGCTTGTCGAGGACGACGCCGTGAACCGTCTGGCCATGAAGCATATCCTCGAAAAGGCCGGGCACTTCCCCGTATGCGCGACCAACGGGCAGGAGGCCTTGGAAGTGGCGGCGCACACGCCCTTTGACCTGATCCTGATGGACATGCAGATGCCGGTCATGGACGGTCTGGAGGCCACGCGCTTGATCCGGGCCGGGGATGTCCAGGGCCTTGATCCCCGGATTCCGATCATCGCCATCACCGCCTACGCCATGCGCGGGGATCGGGAGCGGTTCCTGGCGGCCGGGATGACCGAGCATCTGCCCAAGCCCGTGGACCGCGCCGTCTTGCTCGGACTCATCGACGCGGTTATGCTCCAACGCGGGGACGACGCCTCGCGATCGTCGCGGACGAGTCCGTCGCCGGACCGGCCGTCACCGGACCGTCCAGCACCGGAATGACCGGGTCCATTCCCTTTCCATCCATTTTTGCGGAGTTTCGAGATCACCATGCAGCCTTCCTTGCATCAGGCGCGGCGGCTCCTTTCACTCGTGGATCTGACCAGCCTTTCCGGCGTTGAAACCGTCCCGACCATCGAGGCCCTGTGCGCCAAGGCGGGAACTCCTCATGGCCAGGTCGCGGCCGTGTGCGTCTTTTCCCGTTTTCTCCCCCATGCCCGCGCGGTCCTGACGCGCCTTGGATTGAGCGGGGTGCGCCTGGCCACTGTGGCCAATTTTCCGGCCGGGGCCCTGGACGCGGCCACGGTCACGGCCGAAATCCGGGACTGCCTGGCCCGGGGCGCGGACGAGGTCGACGTGGTCTTTCCGTACCGGGCCTTCATGTCCGGCCGCGTCCAGGACGCGCGGGACTTCGTGCTGGCCTGTCGGGCGGCCTGCGCCGGAACCTGCCTGAAAGTCATCCTGGAAAGCGGGGAACTGGCCGATCCGGCCCTGATCCGCGCCGCCAGCCACGTGGCCATCGAGTGCGGGGCGGATTTTCTGAAGACTTCCACAGGCAAGACCGCCGTCCACGCCACGCCCGAGGCGGCCCGGATCATGCTGGAAGTCATCGCGGCCCACGGCGGGCGGGTAGGCTTCAAGGCTTCGGGCGGGCTGAAGCGCGCGGCCGACGCCCAGGTCTATGTCGATGCGGCCGCGACCATTCTCGGGCCGGACTGGATTTCACCGGACACCTTTCGCCTCGGGGCCAGCGGACTTCTGGACGATGTGCTGGCCATTTTGAACACAGCTCCCGATTCATGCGCCGCGTCTGTTTGATCGTGCTCGATTCCCTGGGCGTGGGCGGGGCCCCGGACGCGGCCTCGTATGGCGACGCGGGCGCGGACACCCTGGGCCACATCGCCCGGGCCTGCGCCGTCGGTTTGGCCGAGTCCGGGCGTTCCGGCCCGCTGCGTCTGCCGATGTTGAGCGCCCTGGGCCTGGGCTTGGCCGCCGAACTGGCCACGGGCGTTCTCCCGCCGGGTCTGGCTCCGCGCGGTCCGGTCGTGGGCCGGTACGGCTGCGCCACCGAGGAAAGCCTGGGCAAGGACACGCCCAGCGGCCATTTCGAGATGACCGGCGCGCCGGTTCGCCAGCCCTGGGGCTATTTCGAGGCCGCGACCGACTCCGTGCCCGCCGCCGTCCTCGACCGTCTGGTGGAACGGGCCGGGCTGCCCGGCGTGCTCGGCAACTGCAAGGCCTCGGGCACGGACATCCTGCTTCGTCTGGGTCGCGCGCACATCGCCAGCGGCAAGCCCATTGTCTACACCTCGGCGGATTCGGTCCTGCAGATCGCGGCCCACGAAACGCATTTTGGCTTGGCCCGTCTGCTCGAAGTCTGCGCCCTGGCCCGCGAACTGGTCGACGAATACCGCATCGCCCGGGTCATCGCCCGGCCTTTTGTCGGCGAGGACGAGGCCGGTTTCATGCGCACGGGCAACCGTCGCGATTTTTCCATGCCCGCGCCGGGACCGACCGTGCTCGACCTGTTGTGCGCGGCCGGCGGGGAGGTCGTGGCCGTGGGCAAGGTCGCCGATATTTTCGCCCATCGGGGCGTGACCCGCTCCGTCAAGGCCGTGGGGCCGGACCAGCTCCTGGACGCGACCCTGGCCGCCTGGGACGCGGCCGGGGAAATGAGTCTGGTCATGACCAATTTTGTTGATTTTGATTCGGTTCATGGCCATCGTCGCGACGTCGGTGGTTACGCCCGCGCCCTGGAAGCCTTCGACGCCCGTCTGCCGGAGCTGCTGGAGCGCATGGGGCCGGGCGATCTCTGCCTGCTGACGGCCGATCATGGCTGCGATCCGACCTGGCCCGGCACGGATCACACCCGGGAGCGGGCGCCGGTCCTGGCCTTTGGTCCGGACCTCCGCCCCGGAAGCATGGGTCGGCGCGCCCTGGCCGATATTGGGGCGTCCGTGGCCCTGTTCCTGGGCCTTGCCGCTCCGGACGCGGGCCGTCCGTTCCTGGCTCCCGATGAAGTTCCAACCCGAGGGAAAAATATATGACCAATGCGTGCGACCCCGATCAGACCCCAGGCTGGGAGCGCTATGCTCCGGCCCTGGTTCGGCTTCTGGTCTGGGGCGGAGTCTTTTTTGTTCTCTTTCTTCTGCGTTCCTTTTTCCTGCTCATCTTTTTCACCTTTGTCTTCGGCTATATCCAGAATCGCGGGGTGAACTGGCTGGAACGTTTCGCGCCCAACCGGCCATTTCGGGTGGTGCTGGTGGCGACCCTGTTTCTGGGCGTGC
>CAYLNA010000166.1:0-4662 GCA_964384665.1 uncultured Desulfovibrionaceae bacterium
GCGAGTACAAGCAGCTGCGCACCCTCAAATATCCGGTCAAGATGACCCTGTACATGGTCCTGGGTCTGATCACGCTGCTCATCCTGCTCGGCGCGACCTGGTTCGGGTTCCGCCTGGCCAAGGAGATCAGCGCCCCGGTCCAGGCCCTGGCCGCCGCCACCCAGCGCATCGCCAAGGGCGATCTGTCCGTGCGCCTGACCGACGATTCCCGCGACGAGTTGGGCCTTCTGGTCCAGTCCTTCAACAGCATGGCCGCCGATCTGGAGTTGAGCCAGGCCCATCTGACCCAGGCCAACCATAGCCTGGAAACGCAGTATCTGATCCTGGAGGCCAAGAATCATTATGTGCAAGCCATCCTGGAAAACATCACGGCCGGAGTCGTCTCCCTGGACAAGACGGGGCGCATCACGACCATGAACCGGGCGGCCGAGGCCATTATCGGGCTCGAAGCCAAGGAACTCGTGGGACAGTCCGCCCTGGAGATCCTGGGGCCGAACCACCGCGCCCTGGTCGAGGAAGTGTCCAGCCTACTCCGCAGCAGTCCCGGCTCCCACTGGCAGCGGCGCATGGATCTGGAGGTCGGCGGCGAGATCCAGAAGCTCCTGGTCAACGCCGTGGCCCTGATGGACAGCGAGGGCGGGTCCAGCGGCATGGTCGCGGTTTTCGAGAACATCACCGAGCTGGAGAAGATGCAGCGTCTGGACGCCTGGAAGGAGGTCGCCCGGCGCATCGCCCACGAAATCAAGAATCCGCTGACGCCCATCAAGCTCTCGGCCGAGCGCTTGCAGCGCAAGTTCGGGGCGGCCGTGGACGATCCGGTTTTCGGCCAGTGCACGGAACTCATCGTCCGGCAGGTCGAGCACCTGGGGAACATGGTCCGGGAATTTTCGTCCTTCGCCAAGCTGCCGGAGGTGGTCCTGCTGCCGTGCGATCTGGAGCCGATCCTGCGCGAGGCCATGGCCGTGTTCGCGGACAGCCACAGCCACATCGACTGGACCATCCGCTGCGAGCCCGCGCCTCGGGTCATGCTCGACCGCGAGGCCATGAAGCGGGTTTTCCTGAATATCTTCCTGAACGCGGCCGAGGTCCTGGCCGAACAAGGGGACGGCCGGGTCGAGACCGCGCTCTATGCCCGCGCGCGCAAGGGCCGGGTCTACGTGGAAATCCGCGACAACGGGCCGGGCATCAAGCCCGAGGAACAGGCGCGCATGTTCGAGCCCTATTATTCCACCAAGCGCGGCGGCACGGGCCTGGGCCTGACCATCGTTAAATCCACCATTTCCGACCACCACGGACACGTCCGGGTCAAACCCAATGAACCGTCGGGCACCGTCTTTGTCATCGAACTGCCGGCGGTCCGCAGCGAGGCCTGACTTCATGCTTTCCAATGCGTCCATTCTGATCATCGACGACGAACACGATATCCGCTTTTCCCTGCGCGGCATTTTCGAGGATGAAGGGTGCGCCGTGGCCGAGGCCGCGTCCGGGACCGAAGGCCTGGCCATGGCCCAGGACGGGAATTTCGATCTCGTTTTTCTCGACATCTGGATGCCGGGCCTGGACGGGATGGCCGTGCTGGCAGCCCTCAAGGAGCGGGGCGTGGAGACGCCGGTGATCATGATTTCCGGCCACGGGAACATCGAAACCGCCGTGACCGCCCTCAAGACCGGAGCCTTTGACTTCATCGAAAAACCCCTGTCCCTGGACAACGTCCTGGTCACGGCCGAGCGCGCCTTCGAGCTGACCAGCCTGAAGCGGGAAAATCGCGTCCTGCGCTCGCGCATCGACAGCGAGCCCCTGCCCCGCATTTCCGGCGGATCGAGCCAGATCGCGCGGCTGCGCGAGCTGATCCAGCAGGTCGGCCCCACCGACGCCTGGGTCCTCATCACCGGCGAGAACGGCACCGGCAAGGAGATCGCGGCCCGCACCATCCATCAGGCCAGCCGCCGCGCCGCGCGGGAGATGATCTGCGTGAACTGCGCGGCCATCCCCGAGGAACTGATCGAATCCGAACTTTTCGGGCACGAGAAGGGCGCCTTCACCGGGGCGGACAAGGCCCGCAAGGGCAAGTTCGAGTTGGCCGACAAGAGCACCCTGTTTCTGGACGAGATCGCGGACATGAGCCTCAAGACCCAGGCCAAGGTGCTGCGCATTCTGCAGGAGCAGCGCTTCGAGCGGGTCGGCGGGACCAAGTCGATCAAGGTCGACGTGCGGGTCATCGCCGCCACCAACAAGAATCTGGTCCAGGAAATGGAAGCGGGCCGCTTTCGGTCCGATCTGTTTTACCGCCTGAACGTCTTTCCCCTGACCGTGCCCCCCCTGCGCGAACGCGTGGAGGACATTCCGGAGATGATCGCCTTTTTTTCCGAGCGCATGGTCCGGGAGCAGGGGTTGCGGGCCATCCGCTTCAGCGCCGAGGCCATGGCTTCGCTGCAGGCCTATTCCTGGCCGGGCAATGTGCGGGAGTTGAAAAATTTCGTGGAGCGCCTCTTCATCCTCTATTCGGGCCAGGAGGTGACCGGGGCCATGCTGCCCCCCGAATACCAGGCGGCCAAGGCGCGCGGCCCGGTCCAGGCCTTGCCGGCCGAGGCGCGGGAGCTGACGGACTTCAAGGAAGCGCGGTCCCGCTTCGAGGAAGCCTTTCTGCGCCATCATCTGGCGGCGGTGGACGGCAACGTGGCCCGGCTGGCCGAGCGCATCGGCTTGGAGCGGACCTATCTCTATCGGAAACTCAAGATCCATGGCATCAGCGTCGACGAGGAACGGGTGAAAAAATGACGGCAAGCACGAGGTGAACATGACCAAGTCTCTACCGACCACGCAGTCCGACGCCGAGTCGATCGCGGTTCGGGCCCGGCTGGAGTCCCAGACCCGGCATTTCGATTTTCTGCGCCAGGAGTTGGAATCGTCGCTGGCGGCCATTCTGGGCATGAGCGACCTGCTGCTGGAATCCAACCTGGGCGGCGAGCAGGCCGAGTACGCCCAGGTCATCCGCGCCAGCGCCCTGGTCATGGATTCCATTTTGCTCGGCCTCGCCGATTTGTGCCGGACCGATGCGCCCGTGGAGCGCGGCGAGGAGCAGCATTTCGACCTGCGCGTGCTGGCCGAGGATCTGGCCGATGTTTTCCGCATCCACGCCCACCGCATGAACGCGACCTTCGTGGCCAGGATCGAGGACGACGTGCCCGGCCCGGTGCGCGGCCGTCCGGGCGAGATCCGGCGCGTGGCGAGCTGTTTTCTGCGCTGCGCCCTGGCCGCGTCCGTCGGAGGGACGGTGTCCCTGCGCCTGGGCGTGCGGGAGCGGACGGGGAGCCGGGTTCGGGTGTCGTGCGTGGTGGAGGGCGCGGCTGCGGCCGACGCGGTCGTGTTCGGGTCCTGCCTGGACATGGCCGCCGCCCTCGGGATGGAGGTCGCGGCCGAGGAAAATTCCCGCGTGGTCAGCTTTGCCTTTGATTTGCTCACCGAGCCGGCCCAGGTCCGGTCCTTTTCGCCGCCGGAGTCCATCGCCGGGTTGCGCGTTCTGGCCGTGGAGCGGAACCAGGGCTGGCGGGACGTGCTGCGCGAGTATTGCTATCTCTGGAAGTGCGGATACGCCGAGGCGCGGGACGCAGCCACGGCCCTGACCCTGCTCGATCAGGCCGCGCGGGCCGGGGCCGGGTTTGATTTCGTGCTTCTGGATTCCCACCTGGACGGCATGAGTCCGGCCGAGTTCGCCCGCCTTGCGCGGCGCGAGCATCCCTCCGCCAGTCTGGTCGTGCTGGCGTCCTCGGCCACGCCCGGCGACGCCCGCGCCATGGCCGAGGCCGGTTTCGCCGGATACCTGGTCAAACCCGTCACCCGTCGGCGGCTGCACGACGCCTTGTGCCTGATCCGGGCCAGCGCCGATGCCGACGAGCCGGCCGCCTTGATCACCCGGCACGTGGTGGCCGAGGAGCACAAACGCCGGAACGCGGTCCTGGCCGTGGACGATCAGGAGACCAATCGCCAGGTCATCGCCGCCGTGCTCGACCACGCGGATCTCGCCCACGCCGTGGCCGCCAGCGGCGAGGACGCCCTGGAACTCCTGGCCATGGAACGGTTCGCTGTGGTCCTTCTGGACATCGAGATGGATGGGCTCTCGGGCTTTGACACGGTTCGGATCATCCGGGATCCGGCCTCGCGGGTCCTGGATCATGACGTGCCGGTCATCGCCCTGACCGCGCGCATGACCGGCGGGCAACGGCAGTCCTACCTGAACGCGGGCTTCAGCGATGTGCTGGAAAAACCGTTCGACGTGCCGATGTTTCTGCTGATGATGGAAAAATTCGTGCCCGGGAGTGAAGACGGAAACGCCCTGGCCGAGCCCCTGCCCATCGATCTGGACAGGCTGCTTGTCCAACTCGATCAGGATCGGGATCTGCTGCGCGAGGTGCTGGAGGCGTTCGTCGCCGAGGCCGGAACCCGGCTGGCGGAATTCCGGGACGCCCTGCGCGCGGACGACTTTCAACTAGCCTCGGCCAAGGCCCACGCCCTGCGCGGCATGGCCGCCAGCATCCGCTCCACGACCATGCTCCAACGGGCCGACCAAGCCGAGCAAGCCACCCTGCGCGCCCACCGGGACCGGGCCCTGGCCCTGGTCGAGGACATGACCCGCGACGTGGACGCGGTGCGGGCCTTGCTCGG
>CAYLNA010000167.1:0-2994 GCA_964384665.1 uncultured Desulfovibrionaceae bacterium
GACATAGTCGGTGATCTGGGCGCTGACAAAGACCAGGATCAAGGAATACAGGACCAGATCCGTGTCCATGAGGGCGAAACCGACCGCGAACACGGCCGCGTTGAACAAAAAACTGATCTGGCCGATCCGGAACCCGAAGCGCTGCTGCAAGACGACCCCGATGATGTCCAGCCCCCCGGACGAGCCCAGGGAGCGCAAACAGGTGCCGGCCCCGGCCCCGAGCAAGGCCCCGGCGACGATGGCGGCCAGCAGCTTGTCATGCACGGGAAAGGTGTAGGAAATGGACTCCATGCAGACCGTGATGGCCAGCATGCCGTAGGCCGTGTAGAGCAGAAAGCGGCGGCTGACCATGATCCAGCCGAGCACGGCGATGGGGATGTTCAGCAAAAGCAGCCACCAGCCCGGAGTCAGGGTCTGGGTGAAATAGTAGAGCAGCAGACTCACCCCCGAGACCCCGCCGGAAACCAGCCCGTGCGGCACGGCCACGGACTTGATGGACAGGGCGATGAACAGGCTGCCCACGGTCAACAGAAACAGATTCCAGGGGACGGAGTAGGCGTACATGCGGAGTTTGGAGTTCATGGCCGGGAGCTTGCATCGATCATGAAAAAAGTCCAGCCCGCCCCCGGCTCGAACCATCCCGCCGCACCCGATCCGTGCAGATTGCAGGTTCAACTTTCAATTTGCATAAGCAACAAAAAAACAATTTATACCAAATGGATAAAGAGATGCCCTCTCGAACTCATGCAGATTGAAACTTGAACTTTCAATCTGCATGAAAATTACATATCATCCTGAGATGCAAAAAAGAAATCTCACCGAAACGTTGCTTCAAGCGGCGCAATCCTATCCAGTCGTGACACTCTCCGGCCCTCGCCAGAGCGGCAAGACAACGCTGTGCCGGGCCGCGTTTCCGGACAAGCCCTACTTCAACCTTGAAGCTCCGGACATCCGCCAGTTTGCCGCGGATGACCCCAGGGGATTCCTGGCCGCGATCCCCCAAGGCGCGATCCTGGATGAAATTCAACGTGTTCCGGAGCTGACATCCTATCTCCAGCCCTTGGTGGACGACGATCCGAGCCCCGGCCGGTATATCCTGACCGGCAGCCAGCAACTTCATGTCCGGGAGACGGTCAGCCAGTCATTAGCCGGGCGAACGGCGCTCCTCACCCTGCTCCCTTTCGACTGCGCCGAAGTCAGCGCCTTTCACGACATCGTCGATATCGACGCGCTGATCCTGAAGGGTTTCTATCCGCGCCTGCATCAGATGCGGCTGGCCCCTCCGCGCATGTACGGCGATTATTTCGAGACCTATGTCCAACGGGATGTCCGGCAGCTCATCAACATCAAAAACGCCGGCCTGTTCGAAAAATTCGTCCGCCTCTGCGCCGGCCGGACCGGACAACTCCTCAATCTGCACAGCCTCGGCAACGACACCGGCATATCGCATACAACCGCGCGGGAGTGGCTGACCCTGCTGGAAGCGGGCTATATCGTTTTCCAACTCCCGCCTTGGCACGCCAACATTTCGAAACGGTTGATAAAAACGCCAAAGATATACTTCTGGGACGTGGGCCTCGCCGCTTTCCTGCTCGGACTTGAAACGCCGGAGCAGGTTTTCCGCGACCCCTTGCGCGGCAATCTGTTCGAAAATCTGGTTGTCGCCGAACTCTTCAAACAATACCTGCACCATGGAAAACGCCCCCGGCTCTCCTTCTTCCGCGACAGCAGCGGGCTGGAAGTGGACATAATCGTGGAGCACGGCAGGGATATGTTCTTACTTGAAATCAAATCCGGGCAAACCATCACCCAGGACTATTTCAAGGGCCTGCATGGATTGGCGCGGAGCGCCACGGACCGCATCAAGGGGGGCGCGGTGCTCCACGGAGGCGCAATGGAACAAATCCGCTCGGATTGGCGGGCATGGCCCCTAACCCAAACCGCGAATCTCCGCGCGGCCATCGAGGACTGCTTCCGGGCCGAAAACCACTAAATTCACGGGGAAACATCCATGACACCACACGCCAAAATCGCCACCCATATCGATTTCGCGGCCATGACCCGGATCTTCGAGACCGCCGCCCGCGAGGGCCGGCAGTTCCTGTTCGAGCACGAAGTGTACGCCCTGCTCCGGGAGCTTGGCTCCGAGACTCCGCCGCGCTGCATCCTGCTCCCGGTCGGAACCCGCCCCCCGGACGAGGAGCTGCTGGCCCTGCCCGGCGAGAAGGTCGTGCTCAAGATCGTGTCCCCATATATCGTGCACAAGAGCGACGTCGGCGGGGTGCGCGTCGTTCCCAAGCAGGCGGACAAGATCCGTTCCACCTGCCGGCGCATGCTGTACGAAGTGGCCGAGAGCTACGCCGACCGCATCGAGCGCCATCCCGGCCACGCCCCACGCCGGTACCAGGGCCTGAGCGGGGACGCCCTGGTCGCGGCCGTGACCCAGGACATCCGGGGCGTGCTCATGGTCCAGCACCTGCCCCCGGACGCGGACAGCTTTGGCAACGAACTCATCGTCGGCCTGCGCGCCACGCGCGAGTTCGGCATGGTCCTGACCGCCGGCGTGGGCGGCGCGGACACGGAACTGCTGGCCGACAATTTCCGCGCCAACCGGGGCATCATCTCGGCCTCCACGGCGCTCAACGACGGCGAATCCTTTTTCGAGCTGTTCCGGCGGACCGTGTCCTACAAGGTCCTGGCCGGAAAGACGCGAGGCCGGAAACGGGTCGTCGTGGACGAGCAGCTCATCGAATGCTTCTCGGCCTGCATCGAGGTCGGCAACCATTTCTCGCCCGCCAATCCGGCCGCGCCCTTCGTCATCGAGGAACTGGAGATCAACCCCTTCGCCTTTCTCGATTTCATGATGGTTCCCCTGGACGGCATGTGCCGTTTCGCCCCGGCCGGCCAGACCGCCAAGGCTCCCCGGCCCGTGGCCAAGATCCACACCCTGCTCCACCCGCGCCGGATAGGGATCATCGGCGTGTCCACCTCGCG
>CAYLNA010000167.1:3094-4645 GCA_964384665.1 uncultured Desulfovibrionaceae bacterium
CTCATTCCCGGCGGCCTGGGCGAGACCCAGGACAGCGCGGACCTGGCGCGGCGCGTCATGGAGCGCATCGACGCGGCCCACCGCCAGGGCGACGGCCCGGTTTTCGTCGGCGGCAATTCCATGGGCGTCATCTCCCATCCGGGCCGCTTCGACACCTGGTTCATCCCGGAGGAAAAGCTGCCCAAACAACGCGGCGACCATGCCCGCCGCTCGGCCTTCATCAGCCAGTCCGGAGCCTTCATGGCCACGCGCCTGAGCCGGACTCCGGAACTGGACCCGGCCTATCTGATCTCCATCGGCAATCAGAACGACCTGACCCTGGGCGATTTCATGGCCTATTTCGCGGGCCATCCGGACATGGATGTCGTCGGGGTCTATTGCGAGGGATTCAACGATCTGGACGGAATGTACTTCACCCAGAGCGTGCGCCGGGCCGTGCTGGCCGGCAAGGAAATCGTCTTCTACAAGGCCGGACGCACGCCCGAGGGCAAGACCGCGACCTCCAGCCACACCGCCTCCCTGGCCGGGGATTATCAGGTCTGCGCGTCGTGCCTGACCCAGGCCGGAGCCATGGTCGCCCGCTCCTTCGCCCAGTTCACGGAACTGTCCATGCTGGCCAAGCATCTCCACGCCAAGACCATCCGGGGCAACCGCATGGCCGCCGCGTCCACGGCCGGCTACGAGGCCGTGGGCATGGCCGACAACATCCAGGCCGACGACTTCGAGCTGCGCATGGCCACCCTTGGCCCGGTCACGCGGGAGCGCATCGCCGCGGCCCTGGCCGCCTGCAAGCTGGAAAAACTGGTCACGGTCAAGAATCCCCTCGACCTGAACCCGGCGGCCACGGACACGCTGCTGGCCGAGGTGGTCGAAGCCCTGGCCGAGGACACGGGCGTGGATCTGGCCGTCATCGGCATGATCCCACTGACTCCGTCCATGTCCTCCCTGGAACTGGACCAGAGCCAGAACATCGCCGAGCGCATCGGCCGCATCGCGGCCGCCTGCCCCAAACCCATTATCGTCGTGGTCGATGGAGGGGAGATGTACAATCCTTTCGCGGCCATGCTGCGGGACAAGGGGCTGGCCGTGTTCCGCGACGCGGACCGGGCCGTGCGCGCCCTGGGCCTTTATGCGCGGGCCCGGTTGAAGGCGGAGAGCCTGCGCCGGGGACATGGCTCGGGACTGGAAGAAGGAGACGGGATCTAGTCCGGACTGACCCGGCGCAGGGCCTTGGTCTTGGCGCGCTTGGCCTTGGTATCCAGGCGGCGCTCCTTGGAAGCGCGGGTGGGTTTGGTTGGGCGACGGTCCTTGGGTCGCACGCTGGCCAGGGTTATCAACTGGGCCAGACGGGCCAGGGCGGCGCGGCGGTTGCCGTCCTGGGTGCGCTGGGATTCGGCCCGCAGGACCAGCTCGCCGTCCAGGGTCAGACGCTTGCCGGCCATGGCGGCCAGACGCGCCCGGCCGTCTTCGTCCAGGCCGTGGATGGCGTCCACGCGCACGCGCAGCCGCACGGCCGTGGCCACCTTGTTCACGTTCTGGCCGCCAGGACCG
>CAYLNA010000168.1:0-4602 GCA_964384665.1 uncultured Desulfovibrionaceae bacterium
TCCATCGGCGGCAATGTCTCGGAAAACGCGGGCGGCCCCTTCGCCTTCGAATACGGCACGACCCTGGACAACCTGCTGTCCTACAAAATGGTTCTGCCCACGGGCGCGGTGGTCCAGATCAAGCGCGTCAACCACCCCCGGCACAAGATCATGCCCGAGGAATCGGCGGTCTTCGAAATTCTGGATGAATTCGGCGTGCGCAAGGAGACCGTCTCGCTCAAGGGCGACGAGATCCGGGGCGCGGCCCTGGGCAAGGACGTGACCAACAAATATCTGGGCGGCCTGCCAGGCGTGCAGAAGGAGGGCGTGGACGGCATCATCACCGAGGCCACCTTCACCCTGCACCCCGTCATGCCCCATTCCCGGGTCATGTGTCTGGAATTCTACGGCAATTCCATGCGCAACGCGATGTATGTGATCAAGGACATCGTAGCCCTGCGCAACGAGATCCGGACCCAGGGCGATCTGGTCAAGCTCTCGGCCCTGGAGGAGTTTGGCATCAAATATGTCCAGGCCATCGAATACTCCAAGAAATCCGAGAAGTTCGACGGCATTCCCATCTCGGTCCTGATCATCCAGCTCGATTCCACGGACGAGACGGCCGTGGACGACGCCGTGCGCCGCATCGTCGAGATCAGCGGGGCCTATGACAATGTCGACAGCTTCGTGGCCAGCGACGAGCGCGAGGCCGAGGTCTTCTGGCACGACCGGCACCAACTCTCGGCCATTTCCAAGCGGACCAGCGGCTTCAAGCTGAACGAGGACATCGTCATCCCGACCGATGTCATCCCCGAGTTCTCGGACTTCCTGGAAGAACAGAACCTGTACTACCTGGCCATCGCCTACCGCGAGGCCTTGCAAAAAGTTCAGGCCCTGACCGGCATCGAGGTCGACGACGAATTCATCCGCATGGAAATGGACGTGGCCACGGCCATCATTCGGGGCAAGACGACCAAGGAAGAATTGCCGGAACAGCAACTGGAACTCCAGACCTCCTTCTTTTTCCAGCATCTCAAGGGCAAGTACCCCAAACTGCACGAGGACCTGTCCAAGATTTTCGAACACATGCAGGGCGCGCGCGTGGTCATCGCCAACCACATGCACGCCGGCGACGGCAACTGTCATGTCAACCTGCCGGTCAATTCCAATGACGCGCACATGCTCGGTCTGGCCGAGGAGGCCGTGGAAAAGCTCTTCCACAAGGTTCTGGAACTCAAGGGCCAGGTCTCGGGCGAGCACGGCATCGGCATCACCAAGATCGGGTTCCTGGCCGAGGAAAAAATCGCGGCCCTGCGCGGGTACAAGAAGAAGGTCGACCCGAACAACATCTTCAATCCCGGCAAGCTGACCCAGCGCGACCTGGTCGTGGCGCCCTACACCTTCTCCTTCAACCGACTGATCAAGGACATCAACAAGACCGCGCTGCCGGGCAAGGAAAACCTGATCAACCTGCTTTTGAACGTCCAGACCTGCACCCGCTGCGGCAAGTGCAAGCAGGTCTGCCCCATGTACCTGCCGCAAAAGGGACTGCTCTTCCACCCGCGCAACAAGAACATCACCCTGGGCGCGCTGGTCGAGGCCATTTATTATTCCCAGCTTCAGAACGGCGAACCCGATCCGCGCCTGCTCGGCGAGCTGCGCAAAATCCTGGAGCACTGCACGGCCTGCGGCAAATGCTACGCCATCTGCCCGGTCAAGATCCGCACCCAGGACGTGACCCTGCAAATGCGGGCCTATCTGGAGGAAAAGGGCGCGGGCGGACACCCGTTCAAGAACCGCGTGCTGAATCTGCTCAGCCAGGACCCGCAGACCGTGCTGCCGAAAATGGCCAAGCTGGCCGGCGTGGGCCAGGAACTGGGCAATCGGGCCGTCGGCCTGTTGCCCCCGTCCTGGCGCGAGCGTCTGGACAGCCCGCTTTTGCGCGGCAAGGGCCCGAGCACGCAGTTCAAGAACCTCAAGCAGTCCTTGAACCTAGCCAAGGGCAACATCTTCACCCGCGAGGACCTCAAGCATAAACGGGCCGTGCTCTATTTTCCGGGATGCGGGGCGAGCCTCTTCTACCGCTCCATCGGCGTGGCCGCCGTGCGCCTCCTGCTGGACGCCGGGGTGAGCGTGGTCCTGCCGCCGAACCACCTCTGTTGCGGCTATCCACTCCTGGCCTCGGGCTGCAAGGACCAGTTCGACCGCATCGGCGCGGAAAATCAGAAGATCCTGGAAGCGACCATCCGTCAGGCCGAGGCCGCCGGATTCGCCATCAAGGCCGTGCTGACCTCCTGCGGCACCTGCCGCGAGGGCATCAAGGGCTACCGTTTGAAATCCCTGGACACGCGCCAGATCGAATTCCTCGACGTGGTCCAGTATGTCATCCAAAACGTAAAGAACGGTCTTGGCCAGGGCCCGGAGCAGCTTCTCTACCACGCCGCCTGTCACCATGAGTGGACCGGGGTCGCGCCCCTCAAGGCGGCCGACATCTATGCCAAGGAATTGGGCAAGCTGGTCGGCGCCAAGGTCGCGGTCTCGCCCTTCTGCTGCGGCGAATCCGGCTTGGGAGCCCTGACCTCGCCCAAGATCTACAACCGCTTGCGGGCCCGCAAGAAGGATCAGTTGGGCAAGGATCTGACGGGCTATCCGGCCGAGAACCCCATCGTGGTCGGCTGTCCGTCCTGCAAGATCGGTATCAGCCGCTCACTGCTGGAAATGGGCGTGAACCGCGAGGTCCTGCACAGCCTGGAATTCTTGGCCGCCCTCAAACACGGTCCGACCTGGCGCAAGGACTTCATCAAGCGCCTGAACAAGGCCACCATCGCGGACTCGGTCCAGACCATCACCCCATGAAGCTCCTCGGCATCGATTACGGACAAAAACGCATCGGACTGGCCATCTCCCAAGGGGGGATGGCCTTTCCATTCAAGACCCTGGTCAAGACCACCAAGGATCGTCTCTTCGCCGAGCTGCTGGAGATCATCCAGCGGGAAGGGATCGAGGCCGTTGTCCTGGGCCTGCCCCTCGATCTGGACGGCCAGGAAACCCTGACCACGCGCCAGGTGCGCAATTTCCAGGCCAGCCTGGCCCGGCGCACGGACCGGCCCATCCATATGGTCAACGAGGCCCTGACCTCCTTCGAGGCGACCGAGCGTCTGCGCCAGGCCGGAGTGCCCGAGCGCAAGCAGGCGGCCATGCTCGATCAGATGGCGGCGGTCTGCATTCTGGAAATCTTTTTGGGAGCGCAGAAATGAAGCGACTGGTCCTCAACATAGCGCTGAGCCTCGCGGCGGCCCTGATCCTGACGGCCGGGGGAGCCTTCCTGGCGGCCCGGCATTTTCTGGAAACGCCCCTGGACGCGGCGACAAACAGCACCCAGGCCTTCACCATCGAGTCCGGCGAATCCATGCGGGTCGTGGCCGAGCGCCTGGAGCGGGCCGGTTTGGTGCGCTGGGGGGAAGGGTTTCGCCTGTGGGGGCGTTACGCCAAGGAAACCCTGCAGGCCGGGGAATTCGAGCTGTCGGCGGCCATGAGCCCCAAGGAAATTCTGAACGTCCTGGCCCACGGCCAGCCCATGCTGCACCGGCTGCAATTCGCGGAAGGCCTGACCATGCGCGAGGTGGCCCAGGTCGTGGCCGCGACCGGATTGACCACGGCCGAGCGTTTTCTGACCGCCTGCCGCGACCGCGATTTTCTGGACCAGAACGGCGTCAACGCCGCCGACGCCGAGGGCTATCTCTTTCCGGAAACCTATTTCTTTCCGCGCATCCCCAAGCAGGACCCCTACCCCATCCTCCAAGCCCTGCTGGACCGTTTCGCGGACACGGTCCAGGACCTACCCCAGGCGCGGGACCCGAAAGCCCTGCACGACACCGTCATCCTCGCCTCCTTGGTGGAAAAGGAAACCGCCGCGCCCGCCGAGCGCGGGACCGTGGCCGGGGTCTACGCCAACCGGCTGGAGCAAGGCATGCTCCTGCAGTGCGACCCGACCATCATCTACGGCCTGGGCGAAACCTTTGACGGCAATCTGAAGAGATTCCACCTGACCGACGCCGCCAATCTCTACAATACCTATGTTCACCCCGGACTCCCGCCCGGCCCCATCTGCTCGCCGGGCAAGGCCGCCCTGGAAGCCGCGGCCCGACCGGACCAGCACGACTTCCTCTACTTCGTGGCCCGCCAGGACGGGACCCACCACTTCAGCCGCACCCTGACCGAGCACACCAACGCCGTCATCAAATACCAACGCCGGGGGCGGCCCATGCCGGAACCGCGCGCGCAGTAGCGCGCGGCGCGTTTTCCCGCATGCTCCCGGCCCCGGAGCGCCTTGCGCGGGGCCTGTCCACGACGTGAAGGCCCCCCTTCCACCGCCTCACAGCAAGGCCAGTAGGTCGTCGTGGACGCGGCCATTGCTGGCCACGATCATGTATTCGCCCAGGCGGTAGTCCCCGCCATCCAGGCCGCTGACCCGCCCGCCGGCTTCTTCCACCAGGAGCCAGCCGGCGGCGGTGTCCCAGGGCTTGAGGCCCGTCTCGTAATAGCCCTCGAACCGGCCGCAGGCGGTATAGGCCAGGTCCGTGGCCGCCGAACCCAGACGGCGCACGCCCTGGGAGGCCAGCA
>CAYLNA010000169.1:0-4594 GCA_964384665.1 uncultured Desulfovibrionaceae bacterium
AAACGTCGGGGCCGGGACAAAAAATAATAGCTGCCGCCGTCAGCCAGCCGGGCCACGAACGGAGTCTTGTCCACATAGTAGTAGTCGTCTTCGCGGATCTTGGCGAAGGACTGGATGCCGATAGGCAGTTTTTTGCGCGTCATGCCTACACCACCTTCCAATGCGGCCGCCGCAGAAATGTCTGTCCAGAGTCCGCGAACTCCTCCACTCCGACCACCAGCACGCGCAGCTTGCGCCTGATTTTGGATTCGGTGATGCGAACATAGTCCCGCAGGCGGTCCTCCCTGACCTCGCCGACGATCAAGAGGTCGATCAGGCCCGAGTCCTTGCCCTGAGCGTAATCGTCTAGGATATAAACCGCGTGCACGTCGCCCAGATCGACCCGGACTTCCTCGATGACCCGGTCGATGCCCAGGCTTTTTTTGACGATGGAGTGCAGCTCCGGAAAAATGGGGTGATCCGTGTTGGCCCGAAAAAACAGGGACCGACCTTCTTTCTTCTTTTCCAGATAGCCGGCCTCGGTCAGGCTATCCAGTTCCTCCTTGACCGCGTTGGGCGACACGCCGAATTCCGTGGCCAGTTCCCGCAGATAACAGGACACGCCAGGATTGAGAAAAAGCTTGAGCAACAGCTGGATACGGGTCTTGGAGGAAAAGAGTTCGGAAAGCATGGGCCATTTGTACAGTTTTTCTGAACGAGAAACAAGAAATTTCATCCCTTTTTCGACCCGGCGAGCGATCCTCCGACGGCAACTCCCAGCCAGGGACAGAACCGCGCCGTGGAGATTTCTCCGGATTACGCGTAAGCGAAAGGACATGAGCGTATTCGAACAGGTCTGCCGCCTGAAAATCATCCCCGAGACCCTGTGTCCGGACAACCACGAATCCGATCCGGACGTGCGCCGTATCGTCGCGCGCATCGAGGCCGAAAAAATCCCGGAGTTTCAGGGTTTCCCCGACCTCGTTTCCAAACTGGCCACGCCCGTGGCCATGGCCCGCGATTACGCCCGCGCCCTGGTCCGGGAACTGGGGGAGCCCAAGCGCATGGACCGGGGGTTATGGAGCCGGGACCCCTTCATTCCGGTGCTCTTCGCCACACCGGATGAAGGATTGGACGCCCTCAAGCGCGCCCCGGCGCTCAAGGCCGCCTTCGCCGCCGGGGCGCGAACCTGCTTTTTCCTCATGACCATGCACCGCCATGAATTCGAGATTCTGGGCAGTGAACTGGACGGCGAGATCATCAAACGCGGGGTGCTCCAGACCGTGGTCAGTTTCGAGGACCACGCCATTCCCATCGCCGCGCCGTCCATGGCCCAGGCGCGGGCCGCCATGGCCGACGAGCTGGTCCTGTTCCTGGCCGGGCTTGTTCCGGAACGGGTGCGACAAAACGACGCCCTCAGAACGGACCTGCACGACTCCGAGGATCTGCTTCTCGCCCAGATGGACACCCTGGAGCGGGCCAGCAGGGAATTCAGACCCCTGGCCATTCCGGCGGACCTGCGCGGCAAGCTGCTCCAGGGACGGGCGGAGTTCCAAGCCCTGGAAGGCAAACTGGCCGCCCTGCCCCGGCATCCGGACCCGGGCCGCTACCTGGAGTTGGTCCAGGACGTGCTACGCCGTCCGCACGAACACATCCTGGCCGAGCAGGTGACCATGCGCGTGCAGGATTTCGGCATCAAGGCGGCCAAGGACAAGGGACGGGAAATCCAATTCATCGAACTGCGAACCGGCGGGGAACAGCGTCTGGCCGTACTCTTCGCCAGCATGTCCAGGGACATGGCTGCGGCGCTCTGGCCGGAAATGGCTCGCGATCCCGACGAGTCGTGAGAAGACGCCACGATTCGCGCACCTGTGTTGACACCTCGGCAAAAAAAAGCAAGAAGCACCGCATTGTTTTTCTGCATTCGTAACACCCTTTTTTTCACAACTCACACAGAGGTATTGACGATGCACATGGCCGACGCGCTTCTTTCTCCAACGGTGGGCGGAATCATGTGGGCCGCCACGGCGGGCCTCATCACCCTGTCCTCGCGCAAAGTGAACGCGAATTTCGAGGGAGCGCGCGTGCCGCTCATGGGCGTGCTCGGAGCCTTCATCTTCGCCGCGCAGATGATCAACTTCACGATCCCGGGCACGGGCTCCAGCGGACATCTGGGCGGCGGCGCCATCCTGGCCATCCTGCTCGGACCCCACGCCGCGTTCCTGACCATCGCCTCGGTTCTGACCGTGCAAGCCCTCTTTTTCGCCGACGGCGGCATCCTGGCCCTGGGCTGCAACATCTTCAACCTGGGCTTCTGGCCCTGCTTCGTGGCCTATCCGCTCCTCTTCAAGCCTCTCACCGGAGCCAACCCGAGCCACGGCAAGCTGACCCTGGCCGCCCTGGTGGCCGCCGTGGCCGGATTGCAACTGGGCGCGTTCAGCGTGGTGTTGGAAACCGTGGCTTCCGGCATCTCCGATCTACCCTTCATGAGCTTTGTCCTGCTCATGCAACCCATCCATCTGGGCATCGGTCTTGTCGAGGGCGCGGTCACTGCGGCGGTGGTGACCTTTGTGTGGAAGGCCCGCCCCGAAATTCTGGCCATGGCTCAGGGCCTGCGCCATCAACCCGCCGCATCCTTCACGGGCGTGGTCGCGGCGCTGGCCGTTGCGGCTGTGCTGACCGGAGGCGCCCTATCCTGGTTCGCCTCGGCCCATCCGGACGGGCTGGAATGGTCCATGGCCAAGATTTCGGGCAAGGAAGAGCTGGACGCGCCGGAAGATGGCGTGCATGGCGCGCTGGCCAAAATTCAAGAAAAAACCGCCTTTCTGCCGGATTACGCCTTCAAGACCGCGCCCGCCGAAACAACCCCGGAACCGACCGAGGAAGCCGCGCCGTGGCCGGCCGTGGACGCGGGAACCAGTCTTTCAGGCCTGCTGGGCGGCGGCCTGACCATGCTGCTGGCCGGAGCGGCCGGATTGTTCTTGAAAAGGCGGCAGCATCGGGCGTAGGAGAAGCGCACCAACCCATTCGCAGACCACCGGGCGGGACCATTCCCGCCCATTTTTTTCGAGCGCCATGCCCAAAATCGACACCAGCCTTTTCGAGATCGGCGCCCTGGACCGCTTGGCCACGGCGGACACCTTCCTGCACGGTCTGGATCCCAGGGCCAAGCTCGTCACGACCCTCGGTTTCATCCTGACCGTGGTCTCCTTCGGACGTCACGAAGTGGCCGCGCTCCTGCCCCTGGCCTTTTTCCCGCTCACCCTGGCCATCCAGGGCCGGATTCCGGGACGCTACCTGCTCCGCAAGCTGCTCATCGCCTCGCCCTTCGCGATCATGGTCGGCATCTTCAATCCACTCCTGGATCAGGCCATCCTCATCCGGATCGCCGGGCTGGACATTTCCGGCGGCTGGATTTCCTTCACGGCCATTCTGCTCCGCTTCGCCCTGAGCGTCAGCGCGGCCCTGATCCTCGTCGCCAGCACGGGCTTCGCCCAAGTCTGCATGGCCTTGAGCCGGCTGGGCGCGCCGCGCGTTTTCGCGACCCAACTCTTGTTCCTCTACCGCTACCTGTTCGTCCTGACCGAGGAAGGCCTGCGCATGAGCCGAGCCCGCGACCTGCGCTCCTGCGGAAAGCGCGGCGCCGGCCCCAGGGTTTATGCCTTCATGCTCGGCCAACTGCTGTTGCGGACCATGGACCGGGCCAGCCGCATCCATCGGGCCATGCTCTGCCGGGGGTTTGACGGGGAAGTACGCCTGAACCGGCGCATGCGCCCGCGGCGCGCGGACGCCCTCTTTGCCTGCGGATGGCTGGGCTTCTTCGCCCTGGCCAGAATGATCAACCTGCCCCAGGAACTGGGACAACTGCTTGTGAAGGTGATTCCGTGAGCCATCATCTTGTCGAAGTCCGGGATCTGCGCTTCGCCTATCCGGACGGGACCGAGGCCCTGTCCGGCGTAACATTTCGCATCCACCACGGAGAATCAGTGGCCATCGTCGGCGCCAATGGCGCGGGCAAATCGACCTTGCTCCTGCACTTGAACGGCTGCCTCGCGCCCCGGCAGGGGATGGTGCGCGTCGGCGACATCCCCCTGACCGAAAAAACCCTGGCCGACGTGCGCCGCACGGTCGGCATGGTCTTTCAGGACCCCGACGACCAGCTCTTCATGCCCACCGTGTACGACGACGTGGCCTTCGGCCCACTCAACATGGGTCTGCCCTTCGAGGACGTGGACGCGCGGGTCGGTTCCGCCTTGGCCACGGTGGGCGCGTCGCATTTGGCCAAACGCCCGCCCTACCGCCTCTCGGGCGGGGAAAAACGCCTCGTCGCCATCGCCACGGTCCTGGCCATGAGCCCGGACATCCTCGTCCTGGACGAACCGACCTCCAACCTGGACCCGCGAGCCCGGCGCGACCTCATCACGCTGCTCAAGAGCTTCGCGCACACCAAGATCATCGCCACCCACGACCTGGACATGGTCATGGACCTCTGCGGCCGGACCATCGTCATGCATCAGGGACACGTCCTGGCGGACGGCCCCAGCACCGAGATCTTCACCGACGATGCACTGCTGGAAGCGGGGCGCCTGGAGCGCCCCCTGTCCATGCGCTGATC
>CAYLNA010000170.1:0-4559 GCA_964384665.1 uncultured Desulfovibrionaceae bacterium
TGCGCAGCATGGGCTCCATCCAGGTTTCGGTGGTCGGGTTGGTCACCTTGCTCAGGAAGAGCTTGGTCCGGTCCTGGGGCAGGGTGATGGGCTCCTGGGCCGTGAGATGATAGCCGCAGGCCGGCAGGAGCAGGGCGATCACCAGGACCGCCCAAACGCTACCTGACCACCACGTTGACCAGCTTGCCGGGAATGACGATGACTTTGACAATGGTTTTGCCCTCCAGATGCCGTTCGACATTTTGATCCCCCAGGGCCGCGGCCTGGATGTCCTCGCTGGACGCATCGGCCGCGACGCTGATCTGGCCGCGCAACTTACCGTTGACCTGCACGGCCACGGTCACCTCGCTCGTCTTCAGCGCGTCCGGATCGTGGGTTGGCCAGGGTTCCGCCGTCAGGCTGCTTGCATACCCCATGCGCGCCCACAGTTCCTCGCAGATGTGCGGGGCGATGGGCGCGAGCGCGACCAGCACCGAGGAAATGGCCGAGGACAGCAGGCGCGCTCCGGTGGCCGCGCCGCGCAGGTCATCCTTGGTGGCGTACAGGGTGTTGACCAGCTCCATCATGGCCGCGATGGCCGTGTTGAACTGGAATTTGTTCTCGATGTCCCGCTCCACGCGGCGGATGGTGTCGTGTTCCTTGCGGCGCAGCTCGGCCTCGGCTTCGCTCAGGGGGCCGCTCGCGGCCGCGCATGGGCCCACGGCCGAGAGCACGCCGTCCAGTTCGTCCACCAAGCGCCAGAGACGGTTCAGGAAGCGGCTCGCGCCCTCGATGCCCTTGTCGTTCCATTCCAGATCTTTTTCCGGGGGCGCGGCGAAGAGGCAGAAGAGGCGGACCGTGTCGGCTCCGTACTTGGCGATCATCTCGTCCGGATCGACCACGTTGCCCTTGGATTTGGACATCTTGGACCCGTTCAGCAGAACCATGCCCTGGGTCAGGAGGTTCTGGAAGGGCTCGTCGTGATCGAGGTAGCCCTCGTCGCGCAGGGCCTTGACGAAGAAGCGCGAGTACAAAAGGTGGAGGATGGCGTGTTCGATGCCGCCGATGTACTGGTCAACGGGCATCCAATAGGCCGTGTCCTCGGGCGTGAAGGGCGCGTCTTCGTTGCGGGCCGCTGTGTAGCGGCAGAAATACCAGGACGACTCGACGAAGGTGTCCATGGTGTCGGTTTCGCGCCGGGCCGGCTTGCCGCAGGTCGGGCAGGTCACGTTGACGAAGGACTCGCAGGCCGGCAGGGGCGAGCGGCCGTCCGGGTTGACCTGCACGTCCAGGGGCAGCTCCACCGGCAGCTGCGATTCCGGAACCGGGACAATGCCGCAGTCGTCGCAATAAATGACCGGAATGGGCGCGCCCCAATAGCGCTGGCGGGAAATGTTCCAGTCCCGCAGGCGGTAGTTGACCGTGGGCTTGCCCAGGTCCTTGGCCCCGAGCATGTCCACGATGGCCTTTTTGGCCGCCTCGGAGTCCATGCCGTCGAATTCGGCGGAATTGGTCATGACGCCGGCCAGGGTGAAGGCCTCGCTCATGGTCGCCGCGTCCAGCTCGCCGTCCTTGGGTTTGATGACCACGATCTTGGGCAGATCGTACTTGGCGGCGAATTCGAAGTCGCGCTGGTCATGGGCCGGAACGGCCATGACCGCGCCGGTGCCGTAGCCCATGAGCACGAAATTGGCCACATAGATCGGCATTTCCCGGCCCGTGACCGGATTGAGGCAGTAGCGGCCCGTGAAGACGCCTTCCTTTTCCAGATCCTCGGCCGTGCGCACGATGCGGTCCATCTTGGCGATGCGTTCGACAAAGGCCATGACCTCGCCTTCCTGGCCCGTGCCGGCGATGAGCGTCGGCACCAAGGGATGTTCCGGGGCCAGGCTCATGAACGTCGCGCCGTACAGGGTGTCGGGGCGGGTCGTGAAGACCGCGATCCGTTCGTCCATGTCCTTGACGGAGAAGGACAGTTCCGCGCCGACGCTCTTGCCGATCCAGTTGCGCTGCATGGTCAGGACCCGTTCGGGCCAGCCTCCGGCCAGCTTGTCCAGGTCGGCCAGGAGTTCCTCGGCGTAGTCGGTGATGCGTAGAAACCACTGCGAGAGTTCCTTCTGCTGGACCTCGGAGTCGCAGCGCCAGCACAATCCGTCCTCGACCTGCTCGTTGGCCAGCACCGTGTGGCAGCTCGGACACCAGTTCACCGGCGCTTTCTTGCGGTAGACGAGGCCTTTTTTCAGGAACTTGAGGAAAAACTCCTGTTCGAAGCAGTAGTACTTGGGATGGCAGGTCGCGATTTCACGGTCCCAGTCGTAGGAATAGCCCAGGCGCATGAGCTGGGTGCGCATGTTGGCGATGTTTTCGTAGGTCCATTTGGCCGGATGGGTGTTGTGCTTGATGGCCGCGTTTTCGGCGGGCAGGCCGAAGGCGTCCCAGCCCATGGGATGGAAGACGTTGAAGCCCCGCATGCGCTTGTACCGGGCGACCACGTCGCCGATGGAGTAGTTGCGCACATGCCCCATGTGGATGCGGCCGGAGGGATACGGAAACATCTCCAGCACGTAGTATTTTTCCTTGTCCTTGGCCGAATTGGTCCGGAAACAGGCCTGGTCTATCCAGGTCTGCTGCCATTTTTCCTCGATGTGCTTGAAATCGTAATAGGCCATGCTGTCCTCGAGTGGTGTTCCCGGCAACGTCGGGAGTTAGGCTTCGCGTCGTTCCGTGTCCTTGGCCGCGGCGTCCAGGATGCCGTTGACGAAGGTCTTGGAGTTGTCGTCCCCGAAATCCTTGGCCAGTTCGATGGCTTCGTTCATGGCCACCTTGAGGGGGATGTCCGGGCAGAAGAGCATTTCGTACAGGGAGAGCCGCAGGATGGTGAGTTCGACCTTGGCGATGCGGTTCAGCTTCCAGTGCTGGGAATGCCTGGCGATGACGGTGTCGATGGCGTCATGATTGTCGAACACCCCCTGGGCCAGGGTCCAGGCGAAGGACTCCTCGGGCTCCAGGTCGAATTCTTCCTCGACCCAGAAGTTGTCGAAGGACGCCCTGAGGACGTCCTTCGACATATTGGGGGTGAAATTCAGCGAATAAATAACCTGAAAGGCGAAGCGGCGTTGACGCCGGCGGTTTTGATTCACGGGCGCGCCTCTAGATCTGCTGCAGGACGCGCATGGTTTCCAGGGCCGCGGCCGCCGCCTCGACGCCCTTGTTCCCGCCCTTGCTGCCGGCGCGTTCGATGGCCTGCTCCAGGGAATCGGTCGTCAGCAGGCCAAAGCCGATGGGCACGCCGGTTTCCAGGGAGACATGGGCGATGCCCTTGGTCGCCTCGCTGCAAACATAGTCGAAGTGCGGAGTGGCGCCGCGGATGACCGCGCCCAGGCAGATGATGACATCGGCCTGACCGGACTTGGCGACCTTCTGGGCCACGAGGGGCAGCTCGAAGGCTCCGGGCACGCGGATGAGGGTCATGTTGGCCCGGTCCGCGCCGTGGCGCACGAGGTAGTCCACTGCGCCGCCGACCAGCCGGTCCACGATGAAGTCGTTGAAGCGGCTGGAAATGATGGTGAATTTTAGGTCCTGGGCCTGGAGCAGGCCCTCGATGGTCTTGATGTGCGGCATGGTGTCCTCGGCTATTTGGTCGGCTCGGAATCCAGATGGAGGAGATGTCCGAGCTTGGCGTATTTGGTGTGCAGGTAACATTTGTTGTCGTCGCAGGCCGGAATCTCGATGGGCACCCGTTCCTCGACCTTGAGGCCGTAGCCTTCCAGGCCGATGATCTTCTTGGGATTGTTGGTCATGAGCTTCATCCGCTTCACGCCCAGGTCGACCAGGATCTGCGCGCCCAGGCCGTAGTCGCGAAGGTCCGGGGCGAAGCCCAGCTCCAGATTGGCCTCGACCGTGTCCCGGCCCTCGTCCTGGAGATGATAGGCCTTGATTTTGTTGCCGAGGCCGATGCCCCGGCCTTCCTGGCGCATGTACAGGATGACGCCCTCGCCCTCCTTGTCGATCATCTGCATGGCCCGCTGCAGCTGGCTGCCGCAGTCGCAGCGCATGGATCCGAACACGTCGCCGGTCAGGCATTCGCTGTGCACGCGGACCAGGACCGGCTTGTCCTCGGAGATTTCGCCCTTGACGAGTGCGATATGGGTGTGGGTGTCGATGTCGTTCTCGTAGGCGACGATGGTGAATTCGCCGTAGCAGGTCGGCATGCGGGCCTCGGCCACGCGGCGGACCAAGGAGTCCTTGCGGGAGCGGTAGGCGATGAGATCGGCGATGGTCGCGATCTTCATGTCATGCTCCTCCGCGAACTTACGCAGGTCGGGCATGCGGGACATGGTGCCGTCGTCGTTCATGATCTCGCAGATCACGCCCGCGCCCTTGAGTCCGGCCAAGCGGGCCAGATCCACGGAGCCCTCGGTCTGTCCGGCCCGGACCAGCACCCCGCCGGGTTTGGCCCGCAGGGGAAAGATGTGGCCGGGGGTGGCGATGTCCTCGGGCGTGGTTGCGTCGGCCACGGCGGTCTGGATGGTCAGGGCCCGGTCATGGGCGGAGATGCCCGTGGTCACGCCCTGTTTGGC
>CAYLNA010000171.1:0-4552 GCA_964384665.1 uncultured Desulfovibrionaceae bacterium
GTGGTCAGCATCAACAGCCACACGGGAATGGCGGGCACGGCGCGGAAAAAAGCCATGCTCGTGGCCTATCCCCTGAACCTGTCCACCGCCGGAGCGGGAATTCAAAAAACTGAATAGTAAAATTTTTTAAACTTCTGGTCTAAAAAGCCCAAAAAAGGCTTGCTTTTTGGACCGGACCTGTCTTAACTGTTTTCAGGCGTCAGATGATTTATTTTTTGTTATTGCAAAAGGAGGAAAAAATGAAACGTTTCGCACTCGTAGCGCTGCTGGCCGCCACCCTGTTTGGTGTGTCCAATGCTTCCGCCACCGAATTGAAAGTCAAGGGCAGCTATGACGTTTACGGCATGTGGTCCGCCAACCTGTTGGATTTCGATTCCGACACGGGCGACGGTGACAACTACATGACCACCCAGCGCATGCGCACCTACTTCACCTATCAGGCCAACGAAAACCTGAAGGCCGTTCTGGGTCTGGAACTCGACAACGTTTGGGGTGACAATACTGACAATATTGGCGGCGATTGGGGCACCGACGGCAAGGGCAACCTTGAAGTCAAGCACGCCTACCTGGATTTCACCCTCCCGGACACCGTCGTCAACATCAAGACCGGTCTGCAGTATGTCGCTCTGCCCGGCATTTTCGGCAACCCGGTCTTCGATGACGACGCAGCCGCCATCGTGATCAGCGCCCCCATCAACGACATGTTCGCCGTGTCCGCCGGTTACAGCCGCGGCGTTGACAACGATTACAACACCGAAGCAGGTGTAGTTGGCGCCGAAGGCGATGACGCCGACATGTTCTTCCTGGCCGCACCCATCACCCTGGATGGTTTCAGCGCGACTCCGTACTTTGCCTATGGCGTGCTTGGCCCCAATTCCGGCATCGCTTACCCGGATCTGGGCGCCGCCAGTGACGAAGGCAGCAGCAACATCTGGGTCGTGGGTGCCAACGCCGAACTGACCATGTACGACCCCTTCAAGCTCCAGGCCGACCTGATCTACGGCCAGGGTAAAAACGACGACTATGAAACCAAGGGCTGGTACGGCGCTCTGGCCGCTTCCTACAAGCTCGACATGCTCACCCCCATCCTCTGGACCACGTACTTCTCCGGCGCCGACGAAGACGCCGACAAGGACAACATGCTGCCGCAGCTGGCCGAAGGCTGGGGCCTGAGCCCGTACACTGGCGGCGTGCGCGCCTTCAGCACCACCTACGACACCTTTGCTGGCGTTGATAACGCCTGCTGGGCCATTGGTCTGACCCTGGCCGACATCACCTTCATGGAAGGTCTGTCCCACGAGTTCAACGTCGCTTACCTGATGGGAACTTCCGACGAAGACGCCGGCATGGCTTTCGACGAGAAGGATTCCGCCTGGGAAGTGTACGTGGTCAACAAGTACATGATCTATGAAAACCTGGCCGCCATCAACGAACTGGGCTTTGTCACCCCCGACTTTGAAGATGTGAAAGACGAAGACAATTCCTACTTCGCCACCGTCGGCTTCCAGTACAAGTTCTAGTCCGGGTTTTCACACCTGACGCCGCAAGGGCCGAAGTCGCAAAGCTTCGGCCCTTTTTCGTTTTTCCTCCATCGGGAGGGCCGGACTCCGGCCGCCATGAAGAATTGACTTTCCCGCGCCGCGCGGCATAGGACGGTCCCTGACATTCACCCCATCCCGAGAAATACCATGCCCATTCGCACCATATCCTACCAAGCCGAGACGGACTGGCCGGCCATCGATGCCTGGCTGTCCCGCCGTGACGCCTCGGAACAAAACGTCGAGCCCCTGGTCCGCGACATCCTGGCCGCTGTCCGCGAACGCGGCGACGCGGCCGTGGCCGAATACACCCGCCGCTTCGATTGCCCGACCATGACCGAGGACGCCCTGGCGGTCCCGCTGGCGGACATCCGCCAAGCCCTGGACAACATTCCGGCCGAGGACGCGACCATCATCCGCGAAGCGGCGGACAACATCCGCACCTTTCACGAAAAACAAAAGCAGCAGTCTTGGATCACCACGCCCGCGCCGGGGACCACACTCGGCCAACTGGTCCTGCCCGTGGACCGGGCCGGACTCTACGTGCCCGGCGGCCAGGGCGGAGAAACCCCGCTCATTTCCAGCCTGCTCATGAACGCCATCCCGGCCCAGGTGGCCGGAGTGGCCACCATCTGCGTGGTCAGCCCGCCCCGCCAGGACGGGACCCTGAATCCCTACATTTTGGCCACGGCCGCCATTCTCGGCATCGAAAATGTCTTCGCCTGCGGCTCGGCCTGGGCCATCGCGGCCTTGGCCCATGGCACGGAGCGCATTCCGCGCGTCGACGTCATCGCCGGACCCGGCAACATTTTCGTGACCACGGCCAAGCGCCTGCTGGTCGGCCAGGTCGGCATCGACATGATCGCCGGACCGAGCGAAATCGCCATCCTGGCCGATTCCTCGGCCAATCCGAAATGGCTGGCCGCAGACATGCTGTCCCAGGCCGAACACGATCCCCTGGCCTCCAGCCTGCTCGTTTCGCCCGACGCTAGCCTGCTGACGGCCGTCAAAACGGAACTGGCCGCGCAGTTGCCGGCCCTGCCCCGCGCCGCCATCGCTTCCACGTCCCTGGGCGAATGGAGCGCCCTGATCCACGCGCCCGATCTGGAAGTCGGCATGGACCTGATCAACCGCCTCGCCCCGGAACATTTCGAACTGAGCGTGAGCAATCCGTGGGACATGCTCGGAATGGTCCGCAACGCCGGAGCCGTGTTCATGGGCCATTGCACCCCGGAGCCCGTCGGCGACTATTTCGCCGGCCCCAACCATGTTCTGCCGACCCTGTCCACGGCCCGCTTTTCCTCGGCCCTGTCCGTGGAGACGTTCTGCAAAAAGACCAGCCTGATTTGCACGAACCAGGCCTATATCCAGAACCATGGGCGCAAGGTGGCCCGCCTGGCCCGCCTGGAAGGCCTGGAAGCCCACGCCCGCAGCGTGGAACACCGACTTTAATCCGGAGAACGCATGAATATCGTCACCAAGACCAACATCCGTGAGTTTCCCCTCGTCTCGCGCGGAAAAGTCCGGGATATTTACGAAATCGACGCAGAGACCCTGCTCATCGTGACCACGGACCGCATGTCCGCCTTTGACGTGATCATGAACGAGCCCATTCCCTACAAGGGCGTGGTCCTGAACCAGATCACCCTGTACTGGATGGAGGCCTGCAAGGACCTTGTCGCCAATCACCTCCTGGCCACGGATGTTCGGGATTTCCCGGCGGCCCTGGCCCAGCACCGGGCCGACCTGGAAGGCCGGGCCGTCATCGCGCGCAAGGCCAAGCCCTTGCCCATCGAATGCATCGTGCGCGGCTACATCACCGGTTCCGGCCTCAAGGACTACAAGGCCACGGGCTCGGTCTGCGGATACAGGCTGCCCGCCGGTCTGGTGGACTCGGACAAGCTGGAAACCCCGCTCTTCACGCCGTCCACCAAGGCCGATCTGGGCGCCCACGACGAGAACATCACCCTGGCCGACGCCAAGGCGCGCATCGGCGAAGGACTGGTCAAAAAAGTTCAGGATCTATCCCTGGCCATCTATTCCCGTGGCCGGGATCTGGCTGCGGCGAGAGGCATCATCATCGCCGACACCAAGTTCGAGTTTGGCCTGCGCGACAAGGAACTCCTGCTCATCGACGAGGTCATGACCCCGGATTCCTCCCGCTTCTGGCCCGCTGACAAATACGCGCCCGGCAAGTCCCAACCCAGCTTCGACAAGCAGTACCTGCGGGACTGGCTGACCGCCACGGGCTGGGACAAGACCCCGCCTCCGCCGACCCTGCCCGCCGAGGTCATCGCGGAAACCCAGAAGAAATACCTGGAAGCATTCGAACTGCTGACCGGGTCCCCTTTGCAACTGCCCTAGGGCACACTCATCAACCGGAGAATGCACATGCTGGTTCAAGGGAAGAAGGCCCTTATTTTTGGCGTGGCCAACGACAAAAGCATCGCCTACGCCATCGCCAAGGAACTCAAGGACAACGGCGCGTCCATCGCGCTGTCCTACGCCGGAGAGGCTCTCAAAAAACGGGTCGAACCCATCCACGAAGAATTGGGCGGGGATTTCCTCTTCCAGTGCGACGTGACCGACGATCAGGCCCTGACGGAATCCGCCGACTTGGTGCGCGACAAATGGGGCAGCTTCGACATCCTGGTCCATTCCGTGGCCTTCGCCAACCGCGACGATCTCAAGGGCCGCTATGTGGAAACCTCCCGGGCTGGCTTTCATCTGGCCATGGATGTCTCGGCCTATTCCCTGGTCGCACTGTGCCAAGCCTATGAAAAACTGATGAACGACAACGGCTCGGTCATGGCCATGACCTATTACGGCGCCGAAAAAGTCATCACCAACTACAATGTCATGGGCGTGGCCAAGGCCGCCCTGGAAGCCAGCGTGCGCTACCTGGCCATGGACCTCGGCGAGCGCGGCATCCGGGTCAACGCCATCAGCGCCGGCCCCTTGAAGACCCTGGCCGCCTCGGGCATTTCCGGATTCAAGACCATCCTGTCCACCAT
>CAYLNA010000172.1:0-4525 GCA_964384665.1 uncultured Desulfovibrionaceae bacterium
CCGGCCCGGCCCTGGGTGGAGTAGTCCGGGCTGCTGGTGAAATTGTAGGGAGCCTTGGCCGGGTCCATGAGGTGGGCGGAATAGGACGCCGAGAAAACCGGGATCTTGTCCTGGGTCACGAACTTGACCAGGGCTTCGGTGTCCCCCGTGCCCCAGCCCTGCAAGGCCACGATGCCGCTGGAGGTGAAGCGTTTGTACGCGGCCAGAGCCTGCTGCACGTTGTAGGCGTAGTCGACCTGCATCAGTTCGATGGGCTGGCCGCCAATGCCGCCGTTGTCGTTGATGTACGCGGCGCAGGCCTTGACGCCCTCGGCGTAGGGCGCGCCCACGCTGGAGGTCGGGCCGGTCAGGTCGGACAGGACGCCGACCTTATGGCCGGCCGAGGCCGAGCCGAGGCCGAGGATCAGGGCCAGGACGGTGAAAACAAGATGCTTTTTCATACGCGCTCCGAAAGGTTTGGTCCGGCCGGGGCCGGGCCGTTAATAGGCGAAGGGGTAGAGCTTCCAGTAGGCCTTGGTCAGCCGCCATTTGCGGACCAGGCCTTCGGGCTCGAAGATGAGGAACAGGACCAGCATCAGCCCGAACACCCCTTCCTTCATGGGAATGATCAGGCTGCTCAGGTCCGGGGCCACGCCGCTCAGGGCGGAGGTCAGCAGGTTCAGGAGTTCCGGAAGCAGGGTGATGAAGATGGCCCCGAAGATGGAGCCCAGGACCGAACCCATGCCGCCGATGATGATCATGGCCAGATAGCCGATGGACAGGCCCATGGAGAACTGCTCCGGGGTGATGTACATGGTGTAGTGGGCCCACAGCCCTCCGGCGATGCCGGCCAGGAAGGAACTCAGGCCAAAGGCCTGGAGCTTGAAGGCGAACAGGTTCACGCCGACGTTCTCGGCGGATTGGTGATAGTCGCGGATGGCGACAAAGGCCCGACCGGCGCGGGTCCGGACCACGTTGGTCACGGCCAGGACGCACAGTGCGGTCACGAAGAGGATGAGGTAGAAGATCGTCGCGTCCGAATCAAAGGCCAGCCCCAGGATTTCCGGAGCGTTGACGGGCAGGCCGTTGCCCCCGCCGGTGAGGGAGTCGGCGTGCAGGAAGACGTATTCGAGGATGAGCTGGGCGGCCAGGGTCGAGATGGCCAGATAGATGCCCTTGAGGCGCAGGGACGGGATGCCGAAGACCATGCCGACCAGGGCGGCCACGCCGCCTCCGCCCAACAGGGCCAGGAAGAACGGCGCGCCCAGGTTGGAGAACACGGCCGCGCCGTAGGCCCCAACGCCGACAAAGGCTCCGTGTCCGAGGGACATCTGACCGCAGACCCCGGTCAGCAGGTTCAGGGACACGGCCCCGATGACCGCGATGAGAATCAGGTTCAGGATGGACATGGCGTAGGCGTCCAGCACCTGGGGGCACAGGAGCAGGACGGCCAGGCCCAGGCCCAGGCAGATTTTCTGGAATTTCGAACGGAAGAGTCCGTCCTCGGATGCGTAGCTGGTGTAGAAAAGTCCGCATTTATGCATGGTTAGACTCGCTCGATTTCCTTGGTGCCGAAGAGGCCGTAGGGTTTGATCATGAGGATGACGACCAGGACCACAAAGGAGGCCACTTCCTTGAAGCCGCCCAGGGCGAAGAGATCCTTGGCCGCGCCCTCGCAGATGTTTTCCAGGACCCCGATGATCAGCCCGCCCAGGGCCGCGCCGAGCAGACTGTCCAGCCCGCCCAGGATCACGGCCGGAAAGACCTTCAGGCCCAGGTGTCCGAGCTGGGCGTTGATGCCGTTGATGTTGCCGAGGATGATGCCGCCGATGCTCGAAACCACGGCCGCGATGCACCAGGACAGGGCGAAGATGGATTTGACGCCGATGCCCATGGATTGGGCGGCCTGCTGGTCAAAGGCCGTGGCCCGCATGGCGATGCCCAGGGATGAGTATTTGAAGAACAGGCTGAAGACCGCAAAGAGCAACAGAGACAGCCCAAAGGCGGCGACATAGACCGGGGCGATGGGCAGGCCCAGAAGCATGAAGGGCTCCTGGGGCAGGATTTCGGGAAAGACCCGGATCTGGGTGCCCCAGACCATCTGCACGAAGGATTTGAGCATGGACGAAAGCCCGATGGTGACCATGATGACCGAGATGATGGGCTCGCCGATGAGCGGGCGCAGGATGAGGCGCTCCACGGCCACGGCCAGCACGGCGGAAAAGGCCAGAGTCAGCAGGAAGGAAACGGCGAAGGGCAGCTGATATTCCACGGTCAGGGCGAAGCAGACATAGGCCCCGACCATGACCAGCTCGCCCTGGGCGAAATTGACGACCTTGGTCGCCTTGAAAATGATGACAAAGCCCAGGGCCACCAGGCTGTAGATGGACCCGACGACGAGTCCGTTGATGATCAGTTGGAGATAATATTCCATGGATTATCCTTGGATGTCGCGGATGTGGATGGGGCCGGTCATTTCCCGGCGGGATCCGTCCTGATAGGCGATGGCGATGCGAAGCTCCGTGTCCGTGGTCCCGTCGTACAGGGCGTGGATGAGGTCCGCGTAGCGTTCGGAAATGATCTTGCGTCGGATCTTGCGGGTGCGGGTCAGTTCGCCGTCGTCGGCGTCGAGTTCCTTGAACAGCAGAGCGAAGCGGCGGATCTGGGTGCCCGCTTGCAGGGCCGGGTTGATGCCCCGGATTTCGGCTGCGATCAGGTCGTAGAGTTCGGGCTTGGCGGCCAGATCCTGGTAGGTGGTGTAGGTCAGACCCTTGGCCTCGGCCCAGCGGCCGGCGATGTCTCCGTCCAGACAGACGATGGCCGCGATGAAATCCCGCCCGTGCCCCAAGACCACGGCTTCTTGGATATACGTCGAGAACTTGAGCTTGTTTTCGATGAACTGCGGCGAGAAACGCGCCCCGGTGGCCGTGGTCATGACATCGGACAGGCGGTCGATGATGACCAGTTGGCCCTTGTCCGTGAAGTATCCGGCGTCGCCGGAATGGAGCCATCCGTCGGTGATGGTTTCGGCCGTGGCCGCTTCGTTGCCAAGGTAGCCCTGGAACACGGCCGGGCTTTTGGACAGGATTTCGCCGCCTTCGGAAATGCGGATCTCGGTTTCGGCGATGGGCTCGCCCACGGTTTCGAAGCTGACCGCGCCGTCCTTGTGGATGCAGGAGATGCCCGCGATTTCGGTCTGGCCATAGATCTGCTTCAGATTCACGCCCATGGCGTGAAAAAAGGTGAAGGTGTCGGGCCCAAGCGGCGCGCCGCCCGTGGAGGCCGAGCGGACGCGGGTGAAGCCCAGGCGGTCGCGCAGAGCCCGGAACAGGCCCCAGTCGGCCAGCCGGTTGGCCGCGCGCAGACCCAGGGACGGTCGTTCTCCGCGCAGCACGGTGCTCGCGTAATTCATGCCGATGGGCATGAACAGGTTGAAGAGCAGGCGCTTGAAGCGGGTGGTCTCCATGATGCGCACCCGGACCTTGGCGGCCATGTTTTCCCACACGCGCGGCGGGGAAAAGATCAGGTGCGGGCCGATTTCGCGGATGTTCTCCTGGATCGTGTCCGGCTCCTCCGGAAAATTGACGCAGAATCCGAACAGAAGGGCCGAGGACACGGCCATCATCTGTTCGCCCATCCAGGCCAGGGGCAGAAAGGACACGAACTCGTCGGTGGCGCGCTTGGGGTCGGACAGGCCCAGGTTCCAGGCCATGGACAGCAGGTTTTGGTGCGAGAGCATGGCCAGCTTGGGCCGGCCGGTGGAGCCGGAGGTGGTGGCGATGAGGGCCGTGTCCTCGGGAGAGACGGCTTCGACCCAGGCCGCGAAGTCTCCGGCGTGGTCCCGGCCCAGGGCGCGGATCTCGTCGAAACTTTTGAGACCCGGCGCGTCATAGGCGGTCAGGCCCTTGGGGTCGTGATAAATGATGTAGCGCAGGTCCGGCAGGCTGTCCCGGATGGACAGGATCTTGTCGACCTGCTCCTGGTCCTCGGCCACGACCAGTTTGGCCTTGGACAGTTCGAAGACGTAGCCGATCTCCTCGGCCGGGGAATCCTGGTACAGGCCCAGGGATGCCCCGCCCAGGCCCTGGATGGCCAGCTGGGCCCAGAGCCATTCGGGCCGGTTGTCGCCGATGATGACGATGATGTCCCCCCGGCCCAGGCCCAGGGTTTTGAGGCCGGCCGCGAACTCGGCCGTGACGGCGGCATAGGTTTCGTAGGTGAAGGGCTGCCAGACGCCGAAATGCTTTTCGCGCAGGGCCGTGCGCCGGGGGCGGGTGCGGCTGTTGTCCAGGAGCAGGCGGGGCAGGGTGGTTGTGTAGGGCTGGGTCATTTAGCGTCCCGTGTACAGGCCGTCCTCGTCGCCGAGGTAGGCGCTGATGACCTTGGGGTTGGATTGAATCTGGGCCGGCGTGCCGCTGGCCAGAACCCGGCCGAAGTCCAGGACGACCACGTGGTGGGAAAGGTCCATGACCACGCCCATGTCGTGCTCCACCAGAAACACGGTCACGCCCCATTCCTCGTTGATGTCCAGGATGGACCGGGCCAT
>CAYLNA010000173.1:0-4492 GCA_964384665.1 uncultured Desulfovibrionaceae bacterium
CCCATGCCGGCGCAGCCGGCTTTGTGCGTGCGGGCCTTGAAGGGCATGATGTCCCCGCCCTGGAAGTGGGCGCTAGCGATGTCTCCGATCATGCCGTTGCATTCAAAGACCGTGATGCCGTGCTCGGCCAGGACCTGTTTGGGCTGTTTGCCGGCGGCCTCGACCAGGACCAGGGCGCAGTCGTGCAGGATTTCGGCCAGCTTGCGCCAGCGGTCCGGACCGCAGCCCACTTCCGGGGCCTGGCGTTCCTCGATCATGCGCGCGCTCTTGCCCTGCGGGGCCCAGATCTGAAAACCCGGAGCCTCGCCCAGGTGCATGTTGACGAGCATCCCCTCGCGCGTGGCCACGGCCACGTAGGGCTTGGGAGCCTTGTCCCCCCCCGCCAGCTTGTTCAGGGTCGGGATCAGTTCGCTGGAGCGGTCCGAGCACAAGAGGCCCACGGCGTCGGCCCGGCAGCGCCGGCAATGGGTCATCTGCGGGATCATGGCCCCGTTTGTGGCCCGCAGATCGTGAATCAGCTCTTTGGACGGCTCGTCCATGCCGGCGAAAGGCGTGTCGGCCGTGGGATGCAGCGGGATCAGGTTCTGGATGTCCGCGCCCAGTTCCGCAGCCACGCGGGCCACGTCGGCCAGATGATGATCGTTGACGCCGGGAATGATGATGGAGTTGACCTTGACCGTGACGCCCTTGGCTTTCAGACGCTTGATGGATTCGAGCTGCCGTTCGAGCAGAATCTTCGCGCCTTCCACGCCCCGGTACACCACCTTGCCCACGCGCACCCAGCTATAAATTTTGGCTCCGATCTCCGGGTCCACGGCGTTCATGGTCACGGTGACGTGGGTCACGCCCAGTTCGACCAACCGGTCCACGTGCTCGGGCAGGGCCAGACCGTTGCTGGACAAACAGTAGAGCATGTCCGGGTACTTGGCGTTGATGCGCTCGATGGTTTCAATGGTCCGTTTGGCCTCGGCCATGGGGTCGCCCGGACCGGCGATGCCGACCACGGTGATGCGCGGTTCCTTGGCCAGGACCTCGTCCAGGTATTCCACGGCCCGGTCCGGCGGGAGCACGGCGCTGGTCACGCCGGGGCGGGATTCGTTGACGCAATCATATTTGCGGTTGCAGTAGTTGCACTGGATATTGCAACCGGGGGCCACCGGCAGATGCACACGGCCGCAGGACCCGGACTCGGCTTTATTGAAACATGGATGCTTGGATCTATCTTTGGCTTCAGACATGGCGTCCTCCCTTGGTTTTCTGTCAGAGGCTACAATTTTGAAACAGGATACATGATCATTCATGTAGGTCGCGAAACCGCCTGTCTGGAGACTTGGTTGCTCATTCCACACATTTTGCCGATTTAATTCGTTTTATTGTGCGAACGGTTTTCCACGCTGCCCCAGACACGTCCCTTACTGCAAAGGCTTTGCCGCGATAACGAAGTCGTGTTGTTTTCGTCATCACGAGGCGTCTTCGCCGTGGTGATCCAGGCCTTGTCCGCATGCCCATTCACGGACTGGATTGCTTCGTCGAAGACTCCTCGCAATGACAGGCTTGGCAGTGCGTCATCACGAGAGTTCACCCTATTTCGTCCTATTTCATGCCGTACGAGGCTGCCATTTCATAAATATCCATATCCGACCGAACACTCGTCCTGACTCTTTTCGAGCACGGCGTTGACCAGCTTGTCGTAGAGCGCCAAGGCCCCTTCGTAGCCGACATGCAGGATGCGCTGCCCGCCGAAGCGGTCGTGGATCGGAAAGCCGACCCGGATCAGCGGGATGTTCCTGGCCCTGGCCAGTTTGTAGCCCTTGCTGTGCCCGACCAGCAGATCCGGGGCCAGCTCGGCCGCTTCTTCCTCGATGTCCTTGAAATCCGCGCCGCTGCGGATGACCGGCATGGTGATGCAGACATCCTTCAGGGCCTCGGTCACGGCCTTCTCGAAACGGTCGCTCTGGGTTCCGGTGGCGGCCAGAACCGGCTGAATGCCGATCTCACCCAGGAAGGAGCACAGGGCCACGACGAAATCCTCCTCGCCGTAGACCACGGCCCGCTTGCCGAAAATATACTTGTGGCCGTCGACCATGGCGTCGAGCAGGCGGCCTCGGTCAAAGGCGTCCTTGGCCGGCATGTCGCAGACGCCGAACTCGGCCAGGGCGTCCATGAAGGCGTCGGTGGCGCGCAGGCCGATGGGCATGAGCGTCTTCTTGGCCGCGACGCCGAATTTGCGTTCCAGCACCTGGGCCCCGGATTCGGCCAAGCCGCCGGACATGCCGAACTCGATGGTGCCGCGAGCCCCGCTCATGGCCCGGATGGCGGGCACGGGCGTGCCGCCGTCGGGCAGAGCCTGATAATCGTCCCAGATGACCCCATCCATGGTCTCGGACAGGTCGGGCAGCACCGTGAACGGCACGCCGGCGCGCACGCCCAGTTCCTTCAGAAAACGGAAATCGGCCGGAGACAGGAAGCCGGGCAGCAGATTCACGCCGCCGTGGTCCGGGGCCTTGTCGCGGGCGACCTGATCGACCAGGGCGCGCACGGCGTAATGCCAGCCTTCCATGTGCGTGCCGGAGTAGCTCGGCGTGGACACGTGGACCAGCTCAGGCAGGGGCAGATCCGCGAATTCCTTGCGGAATTCGAACAAATACCGCCCCACGTCATCGCCGATGGTCTCGGTCAGACAGGTCGTGGCCACGCCGACCAGGGCCACGTCGTACTTGCGCATGACGTTCAGAATGCCCTTTTTGAGGTTGGGCCCGCCGCCGTGGACCGCGCTCTTCTCGCCCAGGGCCGAGGAGGCGATGTCCACGGGTTCGCGGTAATGGCTGATGATGTAGCGGCGCATGTAGGTGGCGCAGCCTTGGGAGCCGTGCAGGAACGGAACCGCCTTTTCGATGCCCTTGAAAACCAGGGCCGCGCCCATGGGCGTGCACATCTTACAGGCGTTGGTGGTGGAAACATACGTGTTAGCCATTGACGACCTCCTTGCCCGCACAGGTCGCGCGCTTGGCGGCGCGGCGGGGCATGAACTTCCACACCGGACTCATGACCGAGGAGTGGATTTCCCTGGCGAAATTGTACATGCCGATGAACCCTTCCAGAGCGATCTTGCGCTCGTGGTTGTGGTCGCAAAAACCCACGCCCAGCTTGTAGGCGATGGGCCGCTCTTTCACCCCGCCCACGAAGACATCGACATCCTTCTCTTTGATGAACTGGGCCAGTTCCAGGGGATTGGCGTCATCGACGATGATGGTGCCGGGATCGGAAATCTCGGCCAGCTCCTTGTAATCCTCCTCGGTGCCGGTCTGGGACCCGACCACCACGACCTGCATGCCCAAGTGCCGGAAGGCCTTGACCAGGGAAAAAGCCTTGAAGGAACCGCCGACGTACATGGCCACCTTCTTGCCTTCGAGATCGCGGCGCAGTTCGGCCAGTTTGGGCATGAGTTCCGAGAGTTCGCGGCGCACCAGCTCCGTGGTCTTGGCCTTGATCTCGGGAGCCTTGTCCGCAAAAAAATCGGCCACCTTGTAAAGGGAGTCGGCCATGTCCTCCACGCCAAGGTAGGATACGCGCTGGAAGGGCGTGCCGTATTTTTCCTGCATCATCCTGGCCAGCTCCATGGTCGCACCGGAGCACTGCACCAGGTTCAGGGCCGCGCCGTGACAGCGCCGGATATCGTCCACCCGGCCATCGCCGGTGATGTTGGCCACGACCTGCACGCCCATCTGCCTGAAATATTCGCGCACGATCCATGTTTCCCCCGCCAGGTTGAAATCGCCCAGGATGTTCACGCTCAAGGGAGAGATGTCCGAGGTATCGCCCGTGCCGACCAGGCGGAACATGGCCTTGCAGGCGGCGGAATAGCCCTCGCGCTTGTTGCCCTTGAAGCCCTCGCTCATGACCGGCAGGACCGGAATGCCCGTGTCGGCGGACACCTTGCGGCACACGGCCTCCATGTCGTCGCCGATCAGCCCGACGATGCAGGTCGAGTAGACGAAGGCGGCCTTGGGGTTGTGCCGGGCAATGAGCTCGCGCAGACAGGCTTCGAGCTTCTTCTCGCCGCCGAAGATGACATCCATTTCCTGCAGATCCGTGGAAAAACTGAGCCGGTGCAGTTCCGGCCCCGAGGACATGGAACCCCGGATGTCCCAGGTGTAGGTGGCGCAGCCGATGGGACCGTGCACCAGGTGCAGGGCGTCGGCGATGGGGTAGAGCACCACCCGCGAGCCGCAAAACACGCAGGCCCGCTGGCTGACCGCTCCGGCCAGACTGGGCCGGTTGCAGGCCATGGCGAAGGGTTCTTCGCCGATGCGGTGCACTTGTTTTTTTCGTTCCTCAAGAATGGTTTGGCTCATGGCGTGCTCCTTGATGCGGCCGTCCCGGCGGGATTGGGCCGCGCGTATATGTCAACGACGCGGGCGTCGGTTCTCTTCGTCAATCGGATCGAAAAATCCGGGTCCGCCGCGCGGCAGAGGGAGGATGCCGCGCGGCG